>JANPLP010000605.1:0-3840 GCA_031426595.1 Planctomycetia bacterium
CCCAGTGAGGCGGGTCATGCTCTCACACCCGCTACCCATCGTTGCCTTGGTAGGCCATTACCCTGCCAACTAGCTAATAGGAAGTAGACTCATCCCCAGGCGGAATCACACCTTTGATCCAAAGATATTATCGGGTATTACTTGCAGTTTCCCGCAGCTATCCCCGTCCCGAGGGTAGATTTCTACCTTATCCTCTCCCTTCCGCCGCTTCCCATCTCCCGAAGGAAATTTATCGCGCGACTTGCATGCCTAATCCACGCCGCCAACGTTCATTCTGAGCCAGGATCAAACCCTTCAATTGTGTATTCTTTCCGCAGGCTCACTCTTAAGAGCTCACCCACAGATTGTTAACCATATTGAGGCCTGAAGCCTAGTTGATGCCTCTGGTCAGGAGGCATCCAATTCAATCAATTGTTTGCAACCAGCCACCGAAGTAGCTGATAACATCACAACCTTGCTTAGCTAAAAACTTGGTTTTTAACAGAGAGCTTATCTACCAAATTGTCAAAGATCAGTTAGTTTCTCGCTGTTGGGCGAGTCACGTAATTTATCGCTTTGTTTTCGTCGCGTCAACTGCAACTTGCGTTTTACTGCGAAGTTTTTTGTTTGACTCGTCGCTTTCTTTCGCGGTCGTTTGCTTGTGGCTCACAACCGCGTCTGCGATGGTCCAGAATGTATCGGCGGTCTTGGACCGTGGCAAGACGCTAACACACAAAATTCGCAAACTCTTTTGCAAACATCGATTTGACCCAACAAAAACAAGGGAAAAATCGATTTCTTTTCTTTGCAACACGGCGAACACCAAACTCGATGACTACCCCATCACCCCACTGGAACTAAGCACTGCGCGTAAGCGCCTTACTAGCAGATTGGGATGCGCTGCGCTCGTCTCCAAGCCTCAGATGCTTGAGGATCGATTGTGCCGCACGCACGCTTGCTCCCGGAGTTGCGTAGCGCTGCGACAGCTCCCGCAACTCGGCTCGCTGGAGCTCACGCGCCTCGCTGCTGCTCAACAAACGGTCCATCGCCTCGAGCGCACTGCGAGTCGCCTTTGCAGTTCCACCCACTGCCAAGAATTCGGGCATCACGGTCTTTCCAGCCATCATGTTGGGCAAACTCATGCTCCGCAAACTGACCAAGCACCGGCCGATGGCATAGAACGAACGACTGACGTGATAGACCACAACCGACGGTTTTGCTCGGGCCATCATCTCCAAGCTGACCGAACCGGACTTCATGAGCGAGCAGTCTGCAATTTCAATCAACTCGCTGGTTCGGCCAAAGAAGAACTCCAAATTCAGCTCCTTGTCCCCTTCGGTCAACTCCCGCTGGCAGGCGAGGCAGTGGCGATCTTGGTAACAAGCCACCAGAAAGCGGGTTTTCGGGTGCCGCTTGGCCAGCTCTCGAATCACCTCTAACTGCATGGGCCAAATCGACTTGACTTCTCGCGACCTCGATCCCGGCAACACAACCACCTGCAATCCACCCCAAACTCGCCACTCACTCAAGAATTTCTGATCCAGCCGCTTGTCAGCCACCTCGTCGAAAAAGGGATGCCCAACGTACTCGACATCCATTTTCCGCTCCGCATACCAAGCGGGCTCGAACGGAAGATTGCAAAGCACGTGATCGACGGTTCGCCGCATTTTCCGTAAACGCCAAGCACCCCATGCCCACAACTGGGGGGGCAGATAGTAAATAACGGGAATCCCGATCTGCTTCGCGCGTTTCGCAATGTGCCAGTTGAAACCCGGAAAGTCGACCAGAATCACCGCGTCCGGTCGATTCCGCTCAAAAATGGAGGACGCCAAATCTGCGACTTGAAAGAAATCACGCAGTTTTGGAAGTACCTCGGCAAAGCCAACCACAGCAAGATTCGTCAGCTCAAAATCAAGTGCACAGCCAGCCTCGCGCATCTTTGAACCCCCCAGACCGCGAAACTCAAGTGGCGGCAGCCCCGTTTCATACGCCACTTTTTGCAGACTTCGAATCAGATTGGCCGCATGCAGATCTCCGCTCGGCTCGCCAGCGGAAAAGAATATTTTCGCCATCTCGTCGTCCAACGCGTTAGTTGAAGTACCAGTCCGTTGAAAGTTGTCACGAACATAAACCCTACTACAACGGATCAAACTGGCTTCATATCACGCTTCGCGCGGCTAAGTCTAGCCCAACCACCCTACTTTCGGCGTACTGCTCAAGACTTCGTTACCCGCCTCAAGCTCGTCAAACTTGGAAATCTTTCCGGTAAGAGATCTTAACTGTAATTGGAACGCCGCATGCTGGCCCTTCCAACAACACACTGACTCGAAGCTCAACAACAAAGGAACACAATCAGCATCGAGCGGCTGAGGTCAGACGAGCCTAGGGTGTCCAAGTCGCACGACAGAAAATTGCTTGAAGTTTTGTGGCTGAACAGTCATGCAAAAATTACTCATTCATTACAAACATAGACTACAATGAGCGTCATGCTGTCGGGTAGACTGCTTGAACTCAGTTCGAAAACTTCCCACCAAGGGCCGGGAAGCATGAACAATGCGTTAGCAGTTAATTGACAGGATCGAACCATTCATTGCCTTCAGGAATTGGCTGACATGAACCCCATAACCGACATAATTGATCGGATGAAGTCATGGAGCCTGCGACTTCCCAGCGGTTGGGGATTTGGGCAAGTCGAAATTCATTCTTCTTTGCTTATTGCTCTTCCTTCTTTAGCCACAGTGCTGACCATTCTCAGCTTTACGCAGAGCGGTATGTCCGATCTGCGGACTGCCGCAGTCACTCTTCCTCTGATTTGGTTGGTGAGCCTACTCATCCGCGTGGCGGCCCAGCAGCTCGCAATTGGCACACATGCCAACCATTTGGAGACCATAGTCGGGCCTGCCGGCAATCTATCGACAGACCATGAGCGGCTTGATGGTCCAGTGATGTTTTCCTACGCGCTGGCTGGCCAGCTCGCTACGGCGTCCCTCGTTATCCTAGGATTTGTCGTTTCTGCGGCTATTGCGCCTGTTAGTGAATCGGCGCTGACAGCAAGTGAATTATTTGATTTCAAGGGTGGCTGGACCAGCCGTGCTTGGGCTTCCCAAATTATGTGGTTGAACCTGTTTATTGGCAGTTTACATCTGCTTCCCACAGTCCCGTTTGATATGCGAGCCTTGGTGTATGCGTGCAGCAAGATTCGTCGACGCCGTGTCACTCAGTCGCACGTCTACAAGACTTTAGCATCGATGGATTCTCATCTCTCCTGCATTCTGTTGGGAGTGGGAATCGCAGGGGCGGTGTTTCAGTACAACTTCGACGGAGTCATAACGGGCTGGTATGGGTTCATCGCGGCTTCGGTTTATTTGTTCGTAGGAGGTCGCTGGGAAGCAGCTCGCGCGGCGGAGTTCGACGAGCCTGAGATTGAAGAACCAGCGTTTATGTCAAGACGCGATCCAGCACACGCGAGACAGCTTGATTCCCCGTTCCCTGCTCGTTCCGTTTACCAGCCCCATAGCGAGCACTTTCCCGACCCCAACGCAAGCCTCGCACCGACCCTGGATCTCGATGAAATTCTTCGGAAACTCCATCGTGAAGGACAAGATTCACTGTCCACGGTTGAAAAAGAGGCTCTGCTTTCGGCTAGTAAACGGCTGAAAAACATGCGTGGTCCTAGCTAGCTTTTGCCTCTGCCGATTCTCCTGCGGGCAACTTCATGGCACTTGATCACCTGATCCCAACCTGACATGGGTGATCGCCCCACATAAAGTTGCACATGCACTTTTCTTAATAGCGGCTATAATCTGACCGTCCGCCGAGCCCGTTGTCGCTGCCCCGCTCACGCTTGCTCGGCGAAATCCC
>JANPLP010000606.1:0-5261 GCA_031426595.1 Planctomycetia bacterium
TGATCATGAAGCCGGGTGGCAACAGCGGCGTGTACCTTCAGAATCGATTTGAGATCCAAGTACTTGATGGCGACAAGACCAGCCATGGTATGGCGGCGATCATCAATGAAGCAGCTACTCCCTACGAGCTCTACAATGGGCTTGGCAAGTGGAACTCGTACGACGTGACTTTTCGAGCTGCCCTGTTCAGCGATGGCAAACGCGTCGAACAACCTATGGTTACGCTTTACTTCAACGGCAAGAAGGCTCACACCAACCACAGTATTACGAAGGTCTGGGGGGGACCAAACTCTGGCATCGATGGTGGAAACGAAGATGGTAAAGGGCTGACTGATGTTCCAGGCGGACTAAAGTTGCAAGCAGAAGGACATGACGTTCGCTACCGCAATATCTGGATCAAAGAGCTGGACATTCAAAAGCCGGATACAGACTTTAAAGAGTAACACTGCTCCTCGGCCAGTTCCTCAGTTGAAGGTTCATCTATGAATTTCGTTCGCGCTTTTACCGCTTCGCTGACATTAATCGTGCTAGGTAATGGTCTCGCTAGCTCGCTCGACGCGCAGGAAATAACGGGACGATTTTCCATCGCTATCCATGGAGGTGCGGGGGTCGAGCCAGATAAACTTAGCGAAGCTCAGAAGCGTGAGCACGAAGAGGCACTCAAACGCGCTTTGTTTACAGGCCGCGATCTCTTAGCGCGTGGCGGTTCGGCAATCGAAGCGGTTGAGCAATCGATTCGAGTGCTCGAAGACGAACCGCTTTTCAACGCCGGTCGAGGTGCTGTCTATAACAACGTCGGCACTCATGAACTCGACGCTGCAATTGCTGATGGGAAAACACGAAACGGTGGCGCAGTCGCGGGCGTCACTACGATCAAGAATCCCATCTCACTAGCGCGACTGGTAATGACTGAGACGTCGCATGTGCTACTAATCGGCGACGGTGCCGAGAAATTCGCCGACGAACTGAAGTCCAATCCTCAGATAGAACGCGTTGCCAATAGTTACTTCAGTACCGAGCGCCGACGCAAGGAATGGAACGAGGCGGTGGCAAAGGATACTCGCGCAGTGGGTAAAGGCACCGTGGGCTGCGTCGCTTTCGATTCGGGGGGCAACTTGGCGGCAGGCACGTCCACAGGCGGGCTTACCAATAAGAAATGGGGCCGCGTTGGTTCAGTCCCAATTCTGGGTGCGGGAACCTTTGCCGACAACGAAACGCTGGCGATGAGTGGAACAGGCATTGGTGAACACTTCATTCGTAACAGTGTGGGTTTTCACTTGCATTGCCTGATGAAGTATCGCGCGATGCCTCTGGCGAATGCCGTGGAAGAGATGACCGAACGTATCCTTGAAAAAGATACCGCAGGGATCATCGCGATCAATTCAAAGGGTGAAATCGTAATGCGGTGCAATACTCCCGGCTTGGCTAGAGCATCCTGCGACTCAAATGGAAACACGGTCGTGCGACTTGAGCCGTAGTGAGGCCACAGTTTCTCGATCACTTGCACGCGCAATGCACTCGGCGGCACATTCTGTTCACAGAGCTTCACCTCGTGTAGTTGATAGGGATTTTGAGACACGCTGGCTGCGAGGAATAGGATCCAATCGCAATGCTCCATCACCCAAGCTATCTTGGAGACAAAGTTAGCTTCATTTCAGATGGTCTCGAAAAGGGGCAACTGAGATTACGCTCCGTGTCGCGTCCAGCTCATGAGTGTGGCCTGCCTCGACGCCTATCAATCTCAACGGCGTCTCGATAGCCAAACTCACTACGACTGTCGCGAGTTGCACAATCCGAAATCCCAGTTGGGCTATGAAGCTCGAAATGCCTAATTGGCGAACACGGGCAACGGACGACAACTTTCTGTAAGCCATGTTTTAAAGGTTAGAAGCAGCCCCCCTTCAAATCATTCAGAATTCAAGTCTAAGGTTCCACTCTCGGAACCGCACAGAATGCAGAGGGGCAAATGATCGCATCGTCCAATCGCGGTGGTCTAACACTTCTACCCGTTCGCGGCATATGTCGTCTACTTCGTGAGCTGACGACCTTTAGAAAAAGTGCAGCTCGCAGTTTTTCAATCGCTGCCCCAAGCAACTACGAAAGTGCATTGCCATGCAGTTCCGCAGCCGGTTTGTTGGCCCTTTACGGCTTACCCTTCCCCACCATGATCATCACTTAAATGCGATCTTCGGTTCATAACCCATACTAACTCAATCATCCATTTTAGGAGTTTCTAGTGAGCACGACTTTCGCAGATAAAGCCAGCCAGTCAGCCGCCGATGGTCCAGACGGTACTAGCCAATTTCTGACCTTCACCGTCAACGCTCAAGATTTCGGTATTGAAATTTTGCGAGTTCAAGAAATCAAAAACTTCACTCGCGTAACGCCGATTCCGAACATGCCTGCGTGCGTGAAGGGGGTCATGAATTTGCGCGGCACGGTAGTGCCCATCGTGGATCTACGTAGCAAGTTCAATATGCCATCGGCCGAATATGATCAATTCACGGTCATCATCGTGGTCAATGTCTCGGGCCGTGTCATGGGACTAGTAGTGGATGCCGTTTCAGATGTACTTGACATCAGTCCCGACGCGATCGAAGGGCCGCCCAATTTGGGAGAAGCCGACACTAGCTTCATCATGGGGCTCGCAAAAGCCGAAGACCAGATTGTAACACTTCTCAACATTGAACAGCTTTTGGCGGACCAGCGTGTCAACGTGGCAATCTAATTGCTCGTGCGCTGCTTCCAACAAACGCCGTTTACAAAAGCTAATCGCCTCACCGGAAGACTCTTGTGGCGTAACCTGTTTTGGCCGTGAGAACTCACTGGTCCAGATGCATTTTCATTCCACTGCTGTTGCACGCAAAGCCAAGTCATGGAGAGCAGCGAAACTCTTCGGACGATCTTGCGTGTACAGCAGCTTTCTGAAGTCCAGTCAAGTTGCACTTTCTTAAAAGTTGTAACTCCGAACAACACGCTTCCAAAGATTTGAGGATGAGATGTCCGTACTAGAAGGGCTAAAGCTGACAGAACGTGACTTCAAGTCCGTTCAAAAACTCATCTTCGATCTAGCTGGTATCTCGCTCGCAAATTCCAAGCAGATTATGGTTCACGGTCGCCTGGCGAAGCGAGTGCGACAACTGAACCTGCGTTCCTATAGCGAATACATTGACGTCGTGCTCAGCGGTCGGGATCCAGATGAAACGACACGTTTTATTAACGCGCTCACCACGAACAAAACCGATTTCTTCCGCGAGAAGCACCACTTCGATTTTTTGTTGAACAAGGCCTTTCCCGCGCTACGTGAAAAATCGCTCGCTGGGGGACCGAAGAAGCTCCGCATTTGGTGCTCAGCGAGTTCAACGGGTGAAGAGCCCTATACGCTGGCCATCACCGCCCGTGAGTTTTTTGGGACTGACACAGACTGGGACATTCGCATTCTGGCATCGGATATTGACACGGACGTGTTGTCCAAAGCCTCAGAGGGCGTTTACGAGGCGGACCGCTTGGTGGATGTGCCTTTGCATGTGCGACAATCCTATTTTACCCGCGAGTCGCGAGCAGAGGATTCACGTTGGATCGTTAAGCCAACCTTGCGCGATCTAATAACCTTCCGCCGCATCAATTTGCAAGAATCACCCTGGCAGATCAACACCGAATTCGACATTATCTTGTGTCGCAACGTAATGATCTACTTCAATGCTGAAACGCAGACGTCGCTGATTGAACGATTCGCAGAAAAGCTCAACCCAGACGGGAATTTGATAATCGGTCATTCCGAATCGCTGTTCGGTATATCGACACGATTCAAGCCGCTCGGCGAAACGATCTACGGTTTTGCTGGTAGCGAATCCGTTCCAGCTCGTTCGAAGTTGCCGAAGCCTACAGCTCCACAAGTTCCAGTGCGACAAGCTGCAGTACCACAAAATTCATCAGCGCGAGCGGCTTCTCAATCCTCGAACTCCGCGGCACTCGCGCGCTCAGTCACAACTGCTATAAAACTGACCTATGGCAGCGATCAGGCAGCCACCAACCGACATCAAGCTGCGGTGGTTGAGAGTGCGTCCAATGCTCCAACTACGCAGTCGCCATACACGGACGATGAAAAAATTTCAATCATCGTTGGCGAAGTCTGTGCTAGCAAGCAACCGATTTGGATCTCAACGGTGCTCGGGTCATGTGTGGCAACTTGTTTGTACGATGAGATTGCAGGTGTCGGCGGGATGAATCACTTCATGCTCCCCGAGTCACGAGGGAATCCCCGAGCATGCGCGAGCTTTGGTATTCATGCCATGGAGATGCTCATCAACGAAATCATGCGGTACGGAGGGGATCGTCGTCGGTTGAAGGCCAAGTTTTTCGGAGGTGGAGCGGTCGTACGATCCCAAGCCAAAACTTGGAATGTCGGCGAGCAAAATGTCCAATTCGCTCGATCTTTCTTCGATACAGAACGCATTCCAGTAGTTGCTGAGCATGTAGGCGGAACGTGTGGTATGCGTGTTCAGTTCCATACGCAGACCGCTAAGGTACTCGTGCGACCCATCGACCATCAATCTACTTTAGTTGTTGAAAAGAACGACCAACTGCAGGCTCGGCGCGTGGTGAAGCAGCAGGCCCAAGCCGAAGCAGTCACGCTGTTTTAATACTGACGCTTTGAGCACATTGATTCACAACTGAACTCGACGTGGCGCTTTCTCCAACGCCACGTCGAGTTTCTCTTTGAATAGCCGATTCATTGAGTCCACTGCGTGTAACTGAGCGGCTCTTAGTCTACTGGTTGTTCACTGGCTGGCTATTCACTGGCTGGTTGTTTACTGGCTGGTTGTTTACTGGCTGGCGTGCAGCGTGGTAGCAGTTGGCGAAGCGAGGGACCGATCCGAAGAGTCATGGCGTCCATGGACTTTCTAGCCAGCAGTACGTCTTCCGACTTGGCAAGATTCTCAGTTGGCATGGCTCAACACCCCGTAGCAGCAAACTCGTCATGTCCCCCACAGTCGCGAGAATTGTCGTGCTCTGCCGAAACAGAGCCCTTAAACAGGAAAAACGACGGGCTGTTGCCGGCGCAGCAACTAAGCCAAGGTAATCTTTTACTCAGTCAGAAGATGTCCCCACTGTCTTCTAAAACAATATTACTTTGGTCACAGAGGCGATGCGATTTTTTGCATCCCGGTATTGAAGAGGGACATCGATGATTGAGATTATGCCGTGCGCTAGTCCCGAAAAACAAAATATTCGGCTAGCTGGGAGTCTCGACGTTCGCA
>JANPLP010000607.1:0-3025 GCA_031426595.1 Planctomycetia bacterium
GCTGCAAGAGTTACCACAGGCAATCACGAAAATCTGCTGGGATAACGCGGCGCTGGTAAGCCCCAAGACGGCCGACGCGTTGTCGCTGAAGCAAGGTGAGTTGGCGCGAGTAGTTCATGGCGGTGCTACCCTTGATTTGCCGGTTTTCATTATGCCTGGTCAGGCGAATGGAACGGTTTCGGTACAGATCGGCTATGGTCGGATCTGCCGCGATGAGGCGGTGAGTAGCGATGCAGAAGTAGTGATCGGCAAAGATGTGGCGCCACTGCGGTCCATTAACAGTATGCACTTGGTGCGAGATGTGGAAGTCAAGCCGCTGGCGCGACCTTACAAGTTGGCGACAACTCAGGACCATTTTGCTATCGACGAGCTCGGTCTCGAGACCACTAAAGAGCGCGCGAAGAATTTGATTCGTGAAGGTACGTTGGAGCAGATTCAGGAAGGTGGATCTGACTTCGTAGAGCATCTCGGGACGCATCATCCACCGCTCGACTCGCTGTGGAAGGAACCGATGGAGACGCTTGAGAGCGACACGACGGTTGAGTACCAATGGGGTATGACGATCGACTTGAATAAATGCACCGGCTGCAATGCTTGTGTGATTGCCTGTCAGGCTGAGAATAACGTTCCGGTGGTCGGTAAAGAGCAAGTGACGCGCGGTCGCGAGCTGCATTGGTTACGCGTGGATCGCTACTTCCGTGGTGACGTCGATACTCCAAAGATTGTCAGCCAGCCGGTTGCGTGCGTGCACTGCGAGACGGCACCTTGCGAGCAGGTGTGCCCAGTGGCGGCGACGGTCCATACCGAGGAAGGCATCAACGCGATGGCCTACAACCGCTGTATCGGAACACGTTACTGTGCCAACAATTGTCCGTATAAAGTTCGCCGCTTCAATTACTTCAACTACCAAACCGAGTACGGTTACTTCTACGGTTGGCAGCAGAAGGGGAAGATTGAGGATGCAAGCCGGAAGTTGCAACAACTGGTGCTGAATCCGGAAGTTACCGTGCGTGGCCGCGGAGTGATGGAGAAGTGCACCTACTGCATTCAGAGGATTCAGAACGGCAAGATCCAGTCACGGACAGACGGACGAAGCGTTCAGGACGGCGAAATTCAAAGCGCCTGTCAATCGGCTTGTCCGTCCCAGGCGATTGTGTTCGGAAACTTGAACGATCCTAACAGTCGCGTTTCCAAGATTCAAAAGAGCGAACGTGCATATGAGATGTTAGCCGAGCTGAACATCAAGGCGCGAACGTTGTATCTGGCTCGGGTTCGCAACACGCATGCCCGATTGAAGACCAGTGACCAATTAGAAGTTGCTCATCACGACCATGATGATCATTCCAACACCCATGTAGAAGAAGCTGGCGAGGCCAATGGCAACCATAGCTAGTACCAAAATTATTGATAACACGATTGATACTCCGGGAAGGCGCTCGCCGCTTGTTACGGGTAATCAGACCTATGGGTCGTTGACTCATATGGTCGCGCGCATCAGCGAAGAGGCTCAGCCCCTGGCGTGGTGGATAACATTTCTGCTCGCTGTGCCGACGCTGGGAATGTTTGGCGGTTTGATTGTGTACCTATTCCTAACGGGAGTAGGTGTATGGGGTAACATGTCGCCGGTCTTCTGGGCTTGGCCGATCGTGAACTTCGTGTTTTGGGTCGGCATCGGCCACGCGGGCACTTTGATTTCTGCCATTTTGTTCTTGTTCCGTCAAAACTGGCGAACCGGAATTAACCGAGCTGCAGAGGCGATGACGATTTTCGCAGTGGTGTGTGCAGGAACTTTCCCAGGTATCCACGTTGGTCGAGCTTGGTTAGCGTTCTGGTTGACTCCTTATCCAAGCTTGAATCTGTGGATGTGGCCGCAGTTTCGCAGTCCGCTGCTGTGGGACGTGTTTGCAGTTGGAACGTATGCGTCGGTTTCGCTGGTATTTTGGTACATGGGGATGATTCCCGACTTGGCTACCTTCCGGGACCGCTCGACTAATAAGTTCCGACGGATGGTTTACGGCATTTTGTCGCTCGGTTGGACCGGATCATCTCGTCATTGGATGCGTTACGAAAAGGCTTACAGTTTGCTAGCTGCATTGGCTACTCCGCTTGTGTTATCGGTGCACACCGTGGTTAGCTTTGACTTCGCAGTTTCGCAGTTGCCTGGTTGGCACACGACGATTTTCCCACCTTACTTCGTCGCAGGAGCGATCTTTAGCGGCTTCGGAATGGTGGTCACGTTGTTGGTGCCGGTGCGAGCCCTGTACAAGCTCAAGGACGTCATCACTCTGCGTCACTTAGACAACATGAACAAGATCATCTTAGCAACCGGTTCGCTGGTGGGCTTGGCGTATGCGACCGAGTTTTTTATGGCCTGGTACAGCAAGAATCCTTATGAAGTATTTGCATTTTGGAACCGGGCATTCGGTCCTTACTGGTGGGCTTATTGGATCATGGTCAGTTGCAACGTGATTTCACCGCAATTGTTCTGGTTCAAGTTCTTCCGCACAAACACCATTGCGATGTGGGTCGTCTCGATCTTCGTAAATATTGGGATGTGGTTTGAGCGGTTTGTGATCACGGTAACATCGTTGAGTCGCGACTTTTTGCCTTCGAGTTGGGGGTACTTCTCGCCGACTTGGGTGGACATTGGCATGTTGATTGGCAGCTTTGGGTTGTTCTTTACACTGTTCTCGCTGTTCTGTCGGTACTTGCCGATTGTGGCGATAGCAGAAGTGAAGGGGGTGATGAGTCAGCATGCGCACGCAGAGCATCGCCTCGCTCATGCTCACGGGCACGCCCATGGTCATGTTGGCGGTCATCCTGGCGGTCATGCATCGCACTAGGCTGATCCAGGTAGGTGCTTTGGCCGAATCAGTTCTCGTGCAAAGGCGCGATAGCTGAGTAAGAGATTCAATTTAGATAATTCAAAACGTTCAAGAGTTAGTCAGGTTGCTGAAAAATATGAGCGATCATAAGCCTGAGAAAAAAGCGAAGCCGCCCAAGGCATTCGGCTGGGTAGCAGACT
>JANPLP010000608.1:0-5116 GCA_031426595.1 Planctomycetia bacterium
GCCGTCGCTGGCACGACGCTAAAAGAGTCCTCGACAGAGCGGCTCAGCAGTTCAACGGTAACGACGAAGTTCTCACCCTGCGCGAAGACGCTCAGCTTGGGCGCTCCCTGGAACTGTACAATGAAGCTGAAACAGCTTACAACGCCGAACCAACCGTGTTGACGCAAGAACCTTTGCAGAGCTGCAAGATCGAACTGAATGCTCTTCGCGAACGAATTTGCCGAGCTCGGTTAGAGCGCCATCCTGATCGCATCGATTTGCTGATTCCGTTAGCGGTCGCTCTGGAAAATCTTGGCAACATCGAAGAGGCGATGAAGTATTTGCGCGAAGCGGCCCAATCGCCCGCGTTAAGAGCCTCGGCATGTCTGCAGCTTGGTTATGTTTACACCCGCGCTCGCCGTATTCCCGAAGCGCTTTCATCGTTTCGACGAGCCGCCCTGTTTCGCGTTCCACCTCCCTCCGAAGTGATCAAACGCGAAGCATTATCTGCCGCTGCTGACCTTTCGCAACGTCATAATCTGATCGATTCCGCGCGACGCTATGTTGCACTGCTGCTCGAAATGAAGCCCGATGATCTCCAGCTCGCGAAGCGACTAGCCGACCTTCACGCAGCACCGCTTTGATCCTGTTTTAATCCAAGTCGCAGTGCATAAAGTAGCAGTCTTTCAGGGAGCGTTGGCCTGCTCGAATCGCTCCGCCCAAAAACGTTTCGCGGAGCTGATGTAAGGCTGAGCAGCGGAACGTGATTGGTTGGGCTCAGCCGCGATCTGCTGTTCGCTTCGTTCCAACCAGGCTTGAAAAAATGCGACCGCCTCGCGACTAATGCGCGGCACGCCACGGAACTCAAAATAGAAAGGGGCCGTCGATGCGATCCGATAGGTAAAGTCCCGCTCGGTGACTACGCGGATAACTAACCATCCGCTCTCTTTGACCACTTGCGCCGGGATCTTGCCCCCTTGCTTCGCATACTCGTCCAAGCGAGCTTGATAGAGCGTGCGGCCATTGAAGACGACGTCCAGATACTCAACTGGATCTGCTACCGTCAGCTGCAAATCAATATCCAACTCGATAGCCTGTTCATCGGAAACGAACACATTGCCAGGCAAACATTCATTGATGCTGGCACGCAACAAAGGACCATTCGTTACAAAGCTCTGACCATCGCGCAGCGATTGCCACCATGCCGCTGGGTCGGGATTCCCATTCATCACAACCACACGATTGTATCCCAGTGGCGAAGGCGCTTTGCCGAAACCACTTCCCGCCGTCGGTGGGATTCGCAAACCGGATTCGAGCATCTGCCAATAGATTTGTTCCACTATGCGTCCCGGTCCACGCGGACCTTTGTACATCGCTTGATCGATGTTCGGCGGAGCAACGACACGCGTTGCTCCCTCACCTTCGACGGTCAAGTGATCGGACAGCCATTGCACCCCGTCGATTTTTCCAGAAGCCAACCAGATGGGAACATCACGTGCCCAAAGACGTTGAATTTCAGCGAAAGTGCCGGGCTGCTCCTTCGCCATCACCAACAGTTTGCTTGACGGTACCCATTCCGGCACATCGCGACCAGGAGACCAATGATGCAGCGTCAATCCACTGCCGGCTCGAGCATCGTGATAGCTCCTCGTGTCAACCCATCGCTTTCCCTCACCGCTCACGCGAACTTCGGAGCCATCATCATGTCGAGTTGGCTGGCGATTCGCATCGGACTTTTCACTTGCCTGGGATGCATCTGGCTTGATTTGCGCATCATGCACGACTACAGCCATGCTGAGATCTTCAGCCACCAACCAGCGAGCGGTTTCAACCGGTTTCACGTATGCCAACAGATCTCCGCCGCGCCACCCTTCCACATCCAAGTCGCAATGTCGCGGCAAGCGAATCACATCAATCGCTTCAGATTTCCGGTCCAGAGTAAATCCGCCCGTCCCTCGTGAGAACTGCGGTCCGTGTGTGATCTCGTATTGATAGTCGCCCGCCCGCCCCTCGTACTTAAGCGGGCTTTCGACCAGGTTCCAACCGCTTTGGAAAAGTGCCCCACGGATCCGCAAATCGCGTTCGTTCACCCCTCGCAGGCGAACGCGACACGTAAGTGCCTCCCCCGCTTCCTCCTCTTCGATCTGGAGCTCGATTTTCCCAGTCGCCTGGGCCCACACATGATCGCAGCCGCCGAACGAATATCCAATTGCGAGTATCGCGATAAATTTGTGCATAATCAGTCCTAAGGAAATACCATCTCGCTCCACCTCGATTGTAGTTTGCGAAGCGTGCGGTCCCGGCGACAGTTTTTAGCCTAGCCGTTATACTCGCACCGCTTAGGGCGCGATTGTGACGATTAGCACCTCGGCGTCACGGTTGGCGGCCGGGTTTCGCACATATTACTTTCACGTTTAGAATCAGTCAGCTCCATGGCCAACTGGCGAGACCTCTATCCCTTCCCGTCGCAGTACATTGAGCTCGCCGGTGGCGTGAAAATGCACTATGCGCAAACCGGCTTTTCTGATCGACCAGGCACCGGTGACCGCCCTACGGTTCTATGCGTGCACGGCAACCCAACTTGGTCCTTCTATTATCGACGCGTCCTCTCCGACCTAGGGCCGCACGTCCGCGTGGTGGCGGTCGATAACATTGGTTGTGGACTGAGCGACAAACCTCAGGATTACAACTACACCCTCCATCAGCATATTGAAAATCTGGTGCAACTGATTGTTCAGCTAGATTTGCGCCACGTGACGCTGCTCGTACACGACTGGGGCGGCGCGATCGGTCTCGGTGCCGGCTTGCGAGAATTGGACCGAATTCACAGCGCCGTGATTTTAAATACCGCAGCTTTTCCTCCCCCATACATTCCGCTTCGCATTGCAGCTTGCCGATTTCCGTGGATCGGGAATTTTGCAATGCGAGGGCTGAACCTGTTCGCACGCGCTGCGCTGACCATGACCTTGCATCGGTTGCCGAAGCTCGATCCGCAAGTTGCGGCGGGCTTGATCGCACCCTACTCGAACTGGAGCAATCGAGTTGCGATTGCTCGGTTTGTTCAAGATATCCCGCGTCGCCCCACCGATCCCACCTGGCAAGTGCTTGAAAGTATCGAGCAGCAGTTGCCGCGATTGAATGACCGTCCAGTCAGTTTGCTGTGGGGCATGCATGATTGGTGCTTCCGCCCTGAATGCTTGCACCGCTTTCAGACGCTGCTGCCAAATGCGAAAACGCAAGAACTGAGCGACGTGGGGCATTACGTCATGGAAGAGGCCGCTGATGAAGTCATTGCAGCACTGCGTCAGCATGTCAGCTAACCGCTGTTTAGCTACGGATGGATTCTTTGAGGCTGATGAAATCGGACAGCAAGAAGATCACCGTGACGAAGGCTAAAACAATCTCGGTCAGCGTCAGCATTTTGGCTGGAATCGTCTGTGGAGTGATGTCGCCGAAGCCAAAAAACGTAAAGTTCAGTACGCTGAAGTATGTGAAGTCAAAAATCTGCTCGGGCACCGTCTCGGTCGGATCGATACTGCTGAAACTTCCTCCATCGATGCAATGTAGGCAGTGGAAATCCAGGCCGAAGGAGAGCGTGATCTGCGCCATGTTGACCAGCATCAGCAGCATGAACCGATGGTAAGCCATATTGTCTTTAGACGCTCGCATTAATTGCTGCAAGTTCTCGATGCCGAAGAAAGCGGTCTTTGCCCAGGCAAGCAAGATCACGATCAGAGTTAACCATTCGGAAGCAATATGAGCTCGTTGAATCAAGGCTTGAGCCAAGCACCAGACGACTCCAATCAACACAAACTCAGCCGCGTTGCGAATCGTGGCTTGAATGGTAAAGGGTGTTAAGGCGGATCTTGATTCGGAGTTCGTCAAACGATTAACTCCCCTTGGCCAATTTGAGCCGTCGCTTGCCGATAGCCTTCGAGAGCTTGCGGCAGTAGTTTTTCAAGCTCTGAGGCGCGGCGCGCGTCGGCTGGATGAGTCGATAAAAACTCAGGTGGCTTGGCGGAGTTGTTCGCCGCAGCAAATCGAGTCCAGAAGCGGGGCGCCTCTGCTGGGTCGTAGCCCGCCTTGGCCATCAACATGACTCCGATATGATCCGCTTCCGATTCGTGCTTGCGACTGTACGGCAACAGGAAGCCGTAATTGCTTCCCACCCCGTAAGCTCGCATCCACATCTCTTTGGCAACTTGTTCTTTGTTCCGAAGCGCATAACCAACCGCTGTTTGAATGCCATTCACAGCAGCCGTCTGGCTCATCCGTTCACCGCCGTGTCGCGCCAACACGTGCGCTACTTCGTGACTCATCACCACCGCCAAACCAGCCTCGTTCTGACAGACTGGCAGGATCCCCTCATAGACAACAATTTTGCCGCCCGGCAAACAAAAAGCATTCTGCTCTTCGCTGGCCATGACACGCGTTTCCCATTGATAATCATTGCGTTCGCACACCGCCGCAATCCGTTGCCCGACACGTTCTACGATCTGTGTGTAACGCGAATTCGTGGATGCAGTTTCCTTGGCAACCACGTCGGCGAACGATTGCTGCCCCATGGATACTTCAGTATCCTCGGGATAGAACATCATCTGCCGCCGTCCAGTTAACGGAGCTGATTTGCAGCCACAGCAACCAAACCAAGTTGCCACCGAAGTTGTTTGTAAAAACGTCCGTCTATCCATGACAGACTTCTCCTCTGCAATCGTATTTTCACCCTCGTGCTCGCCAAGTTGACAAGCGTGGGCTTCGGCATGCTACCATCTGTTCGCCGTCGCTGTGAATAGGAATCTGTTTTTGCCCCCAATACGGAGATTGGGCTGGGATAGGTCGAAACGCTAACGCGTTCCGCTACTTCCTCTTGTAGCGGAACGCGTTAGCGTTTCGACTTCATACCGCCTCTATGATTCCGTCGCAAAATCCCCTACTTGCGAGCCACGTAGCGGATCATGAAGGCGTCGCCGAACCCCATCTCATCCGGACTGTCGCGAAACTCGAGCTTGCGCGAAAACACCCAACCTACTTCCCAACTATTGAGAGCGCCATCTTCACCGGTCTGCTCAACTCCAAAGGCTAATCGGTAATCGCGATAAGTCATTACGTCGTTGCGGTCATCAAGGAACTCGATATC
>JANPLP010000609.1:0-9437 GCA_031426595.1 Planctomycetia bacterium
GTTTTTGGCGATCGAGCCTCCCCAATTTTCACGTGTACTGATCAAAGCCACGGTCATGCAGGCAAGTGAACAGGCCAGCAACATGTAACCTGAGCGCCACGATTGTCCGCTGGCCAGAACACCGGTCATTGCCAGCGGTCCAAAGGCGGCTCCTACGCCCCAGCAGGCATGCATCCAGTTCAACCAGCGCGCGGAAAATCGCGTGGATGCAAAGGCGTTGATGGCAACATCAATTGAACCCCCACCGAGGCCGCTCATGAATGCGAGAAGGATCAGCAAGCCGAAACTAGAAACGAACGAAATACCGATTAGCACGGCAACCATGCAAGCACTACTGGCGATGAGCACATTTCCCAGCCCAAAGCGGCGGGACCAACGATTGGCAGTGACTGTGGCGATCAGATACCCGGTGAACCCACAGGCGACTAACCATCCGAGCGATTGAATAGGCTGATCCAAAGCCGCAGCGATACTTGGCCACGCAACCCCCAGCACCGCATCCGGGATCCCAAGGCTCACGAACGTGAAGCAAGCGATTATTTTTAGTTTTAAATCGTGACGATCAGAGTTCGCGTCAACTGGAGGGGCCACCAAGTACATCCATGAGTTGTGAGTTAATCAAAAGCGGCGAGCTCCTCATGCTTGTGACTGTCGAGCGATCGCTGAGGCATTTTGACGAGTCGATTTTACTCGACCCTGAACTCGATGGCGACTCGAGGCGCGGTGGAGATTTCCTCGGAATCGTCAAGTTGCATCTTCGTTTCAAATGGTCGCGCGATACTGTTGCCAACCAGGTCTTCAAGGTTGGTTGCGACTTCGATGGCGTATTCAGACCGCTTCCAGGGTTGCTCGGGAACGAACGACCAAACGGTTTCACCCTTCTCGATATTAATTTTGCCTTGGATCAATTCACCCGCCGGATCTAGTACCTGCAACACGCGATTTAACATAGCGTGATCGAGTGGTTCATTGAAAGTGAGCGTTACGGGTTCGAGCGAATTCACGGTCGGAGTTCCGATTTTCCAGTTGACGGGATTGGGTTGCTCTTCGTCTGCCGCGACGATCTGAAACTTTTTCACGTAAGCCGAGGCGAGCGTCTGGTGGTCTGCACCGCTCCAGTCAGCATCGATTCGTAGTTCGTACTCTTTTCCGTCGGTCATTGGCAGACCATCGTCTTCGCGCGGTTTTACTCCACGTTTGATTCGTCCCGGGTGAATGAAAAGTGTGAACCGAGTCTGTTCGACATCCCAGAGCTCTTCGCCCAGTTCCAAGAACGGGTCGACCACTTCGACTCCATTTTGCATCAAATGAATTCGCTCGTAGGCTTCTCCCCGCTTCATCGGCGCCGAAAAGTGGATGTAGAACTTGAGCAGATTCTCGGGGAGTGTATTGAGTGTTGGATAGACTGTGACAATTTTAGGTGCTGCTCCGCGAGGCCGCTCGCGAGGCGAAAAAGACAAAGTCGCCTTAGGTGCGTCGGCAAGCTGCGCAGAAAGCTCTACCGAGTACCTCACCGATTGGCTAAGCGGAAAACGGCTGCGAAAGAGGAGTTCGGTTTTTGTAACTTCGTACGTTCCTAGCAAGGGGGGCGTGGTCGAGCCGTTCGTGGGTTGCACGCGGACTAGGAGCTGTTCACGCAGTTGCTCTTCGGTCAGAAGTTTTAGTTCATCGAGCTTCTTAAGGCCAAGGACAGCGACGACCGCGGGGCTTGAAGCGGCAGATGGTTCGCGCAATTCAATTTGTAGCGATGTTCCAGGGACAGACTTAGTTTGCACAAATACGCTGTCGCTCGACGGAGTGTCTTGCGCAAACAAGCCGTCCGACAGTGTGGCTTGCAGGACGATCATACAACTGCATGCAACCCAACGCAGCGGATGGACTGTCTGATGGTTGATTGGCCACATGACAAGAGTGTTCCTGTTTAAACGTGCGATACTTGTCAATTGCATCAAGCCCAGTTCTGCTGGAGAACAAGCTTGTACGCGGTCGAGAACTGGGAAAGTTTTCGACTGCGTCCAATTAGAAAAAATCATCGGCGAGCGTCTGGGGCTCGGTTGAAGCGAGAGACGCTCGCCGAATAACCGGCGAATAAAATAGATGCTTGACTACGGAAGGTCGACGGTGCGGATGTCTTGACGCGCGTCCTTTTTGACGAGCAGAACAGCATGAGTCGCGTTGAGCTTGTCTAACTGCACGACATCGGTCAAATCCTTGATGGATTCGTAGGCTAGGCCAGCGGTATCTGCAATTTTCGACTTGATGGCTTCGGTTTCATCGATCGCTTTTTTGCTCAGTTCCAACTTCATCACTCCGCGTGCAGAATTGGCGATCAGCAAGTAGTCCTGGTTACCTTTCTTGTAGACAATCATATCGAGCGGGTTGTTGCGATTACCCAGTTCAGCGATGGTCTTGCCTTGAGTTTTGCTACCTGCTTTTAAGTCGCCAACAGGAATGTTCACTAGCGGTGTGCAGGTGTAAGCGGCCAGGACGCTGTTTTCATAGGTAACAAATGTCCGCACCGGAGAAGCTGTCTCGAGTTTGCCGTGCGCGCCGTGGTAGACTTCGATGCTTGTCGAAGCTTCGGAGCCATCGAACGGATACTTCAGGACGCGAAGCTTCGAAGCGAACTCTTCGTTTGAAAGCCCAGCGACGATCACTTTACCATCCATATATTGAATGTCCGTGATGGCACTCATGCGTGGATTGCGGTTGCCTTCCTTCGATTCCGGAGCATTAGCAAATGCGGCTTTGGCAAACTTCACCTTCTTCAGGTTGACTTCGGTCAGATTCCCTTTCGAATCAGCTTTGAGAATCACAGGCATGGCATCTGGACCGCGACCGCGGGATACGGACAAGTACAAGCTGCCGCTCTTGGGATTGACAACCATATCATTAATCATGGTCTCTTCGACGCCGGTACCTAACATGCCAGCGATCTTCTCGTTCACACCTTCGATGTTCACCGACTTGGACTCAGAGGATTGTGAATCGCCCGTGTCGATAGCAAACACAGCTGCGCTGAGTGTATCGCCAACTAGTAGCACACCGTCCGGCGCGAACGCCAACACTCCCGCTTGCTTAATGTCGGGTGTTCCCTCTTGCAGCCCATCTGCGGCAGGCAATTGGCAAATAGGCGCGGTCACACATGCAGCTAGTAGCCACGCAAACTTAGATCGCAACATTTCTTCAGCTCCCAGTAGAGTGATCAATTGGTTTACTGACAACGGATGCCAGTATGTGAGTGCGTCGCATGCCCGTGGACTGAAAACAAAAGCCGAACAGTCGACGGCGAACTGACGAGCCCCAACGAGCAGCCATTATCTCAACCTGCACGCGAGATGCAAACGCTTTTGGCTAGAACTTTCAGGAGGCTCCGCAATTTCAGCAGCTCCCACAGCAGCGAAAAACGCCTGGAGCAATACGCTCACAGGCCTCCCGTTTGAATCCCAGTCAAGCAATTGGGGCGGCTGCGAAATCTGGGTAATCGGCAAAACGCCTTCAGCGCTGCGATCCTTTACATCGCATGCCATTGCATTACCAAGGATTAAAAAAGCACATGAATTCTTAACGAATTCAACATCTGACCTTAACAAGTTTTGCAATGCACCCCGTTAAATTAAGGACCGTTCTTTAACAAGCTTTGTCAAATTGCATTTCGCAGAGGGAATGAGTATGGTTCGTAAGAAGTTATCGAGCGGTTTTACATTAGTTGAGTTGTTGGTAGTTATCGCCATCATCGGAATCCTGGTTGGCTTGCTGCTGCCAGCAGTCCAAGCTGCGCGCGAAGCGGCAAGGCGTATGCAGTGTTCAAACAACCTGAAGCAGTTAGGACTTGCACTTCACAACTATGAGAGCAGTCACAAGCGACTGCCGGTCGCTATTTGGAGCGAGAATCCACTGCGAAACACGAACGGCACAAGCAGTCAGTATGATGATGACGGATATGGTTGGCTGACCTCAATACTGCCTTATGTCGAACAATCGGCGCTCTACAACCAACTGAACAGCTACAGAGGTTCAGGTTTGGTTGCTGGCGCGCCTCCAATGATGGGAACGCCAGGTGCCCTTGAGAAGTGGTGGAGGGCGAACGGCGCCCCAGCAACAGGCTTCGTGATTCCGGGGGGAGCAACAATCGTTCCCACATTCAGGTGTCCCTCTTCGGCTTTGCCTGCCGTCTGCCCTCAGACTTTTGCAATCCCTGGGGCAGCTACCGCAACCTCAGTTAGCGACCCTTGGTCGGTAGGTTACGCGACGTCGGACTACAAAACCTGTGCCGAAGGTCAAGGTGCGGACGGAACCGGGATGATGGGAAAGCTGTGGGAATTTACTGGCGGAGGCATCCGTTTCGGTGACGTTATCGATGGCCTAAGCAATACTGCTATGGCTTGTGAATCAGCTTATGTCACTGGAAGCACATCTACAAAATGGGGAGGCAGTGCAACCCCGTCGGCTCCTGGGAATACGACGGATTGGCCGGTATGGCTCGGTGCGCCTGGTTCAGACGAGTGCGCGCGGACGAATGGCCGATTCAGTAATCCTATCAACTCGCTGACTTCCCCTCAAAATATGTTTGACGCACGAGACGACGATTCTGCTTTCAGTTTTCACGCCGGAGGGGCCCAATTTGTGTTTGGCGATGGTTCTGTACACTTCATGTCGCAAAACATTGAGAACATTACCTACTCAGGTATGTACACTCGGAACGGCGGCGAGGTTCTTGGCGACTTAGGTCGTTAGATCTACGAACCAGCTTTGCCGCTTTCGGCGTGACGTTGGCTCCTTTCTTTACTGTTGGATTAAATCGAAAGTCGCTAATTGTGAACAAATGTTTTTTATTGCCTCTTGTTTTGTTCGGATGCCTATCGGGTTGCGGCGGGGTCGAAGAGTTTCCGCGTGCACAAGCCACAGGGCGCGTCGTGTGCGAAGGAAAGCCAGTTCCGAAAGTTCTGGTGACGTTCGAAGTGAAAAGAACTGGTGGCTCTGGATTGGTTGGTCAGCTTGGCACCGCCGTTACGGATGAAGAGGGGAAATTTGTCATTTCCACCTATGGGACTAAGGACGGCGCCGTCATTGGCAAGCACATGATTCGTGCGGGGAAAACAGAGACAACTCCACCTTGCAATTGTGCAATTAACGATATGACGGTGCAAATGGAAGTCGACGTCACGAAAGAGGGGCCTAACAATTTTGAGGTGACGTTAGCGAAAAAGTCAGCCAAAAACAAGGATGGGATAATTGAGGAAGATTGATCGCCTCCCTGGGGTTTGATGTAGTTGCTCAGAATACTGCTTAGTCCTCAACCCCTAGTTGTCGAAAAGACCGCTCGATTATAGCAAAAGATAGATTGCATCATGACACGAGAAATGCTGACTAACTCCTACGACGGAAGCAGTTGTGCATTTTTTCGAGTCGTGTTTGGGGGAGCTCTTTCCTACTGGTCGTTGGATTATCTAACTGATGGAACTGTCACTCGTAGATACATTGAACCGAAGTTTCACTGCACTTACTTTCCTTTGGATTTCCTGCATCCACTGCCGGGGAACGGGATGTATTGGGTGTTTATCGCGATCGTCTTCCTAGGTCTAATGGTCGCGGTTGGGGCGTTTTATCGACTGTCATCGCTACTCTTAGCGACTCTGTTTACTTACGTTTTCCTTCTTGATCGCACGAACTATCAGAACCACTACTACCTTATCTGTTTGATCGCGTGGTGGTTACCGTGGATGCCCTTGAATTGCATGGCTTCTGTTGATGCATTGTGGCGAACTGGGATTTTTTCTGATGTGATACCAGGTTGGGTTCTGTTGGTCCTCAAGTTTCACATTGCACTTCCTTACTTCATGGGTGGCATCGCCAAACTAACTCCAGACTGGATGCTTGGTTTTCCTATGAACGAAATGATTTTTTCGAAACAGTCGCTGCCCATCGTAGGACCGCTTGCAGCGTGGGAGCATGCGGGAATTTTGTTGGCGTGGGTCGGATTGTTTTTCGACTTGCTCATCGTGCCTCTCTTGATTTTCAGGCGCACGCGTATCTTGGCATATGCGCTTTGTGTCGTATTTCACGTTACCAATTCGGTCGTGTTCAATATTCACATCTTCCCTTGGTTCATGATCGCGACCACGCCGATCTTTTTCGATCCTTCCTGGCCGCGGTACCTGCTTTCAACTGGGCGTTCGTCCCTACCCGCGTCGACTCTGGTTTCCAAGTTTTCGTGGTCGCCGGTACGTACCTATCTCTTAACGGCGTATCTTGTTTTCCATTTGCTTTGGCCGCTACGTCACCACGCCTATCCTGGGGACGCAAGCTGGAATGAGCGCGGTCATTATTTTTCTTGGCGCATGATGCTTCGGGGTAAGCGTGTCGTTCTAGGTTTTGCGGTCAAGGATAAAGTGACCAACGCCGTTGTTGACGGAAACCTCCATCGTTATATCAATCCAGAACAGCACGACAAACTTGGTCGTGACCCGGAGATGATTTTGCAGTTTGCACATTTCGTCGGAAATGAATACCGCCAAACAACTGGGCATGACGCTTCGGTATATGCACTTGTTTTAGTTTCTCTCAACGGCCGGAAGCCTGAACTGTTGATCGATCCAAATGTTGACTTAATGCAAGAGCAAAGGGGATTCCACTCCCGCAAGTGGATTATGCCACAGAGCGAGCCACTACGGCGACCTCCTTGGAATCTGCCACCCGAGCAATGGCGACAGCATGTTGAACTGCCCGAATTGTTGTTTCTGCGGCAATCTAAAGACGACAATTCCCAACACGAGGCGGCACAACAGCCTGTCGACCAGACATTGAACTAGTGAACTGAAGCGATCGAATACTCTCTAGAATCCTCCCTATTTACGACAGCGAGGTCATTGAATGCGAACTCCATTAAAAATTGCTTTGGCAACGAAGTTAGCTGCTGTGACAACTTCGCAGGCTGACTTGCGCGCACATGATGGCGAACATAAGGTTGTGGCGGTCAAACCGGCGGACTACTACAAACCAACTGCGATGCCTGATCGCGTTGTGCTGACGCTCAATGGCGACCCGCGTACTCAAGCGGCTGTTACTTGGCGAACGTCGACCGAAGTGCAGAAGGCGCTGGCTTAGATCGCTGAAGCGCAAGCCAATCCGTACTTCTCTGAAAAATCAAAGCCTATCGAAGCGACCACTCAGGCGCTCAAAACGGATATCAACGAAGCTCATTTCCACACAGTGAAGTTCGAGGGGCTCAAGCCGGGTGTCAAGTACGCTTACCGAGTGGGCGATGGCACGAATTTCAGCGAGTGGTTTCATTTCAAGACCGCGGCTGCAACCAATGAGCCTTTCTCGTTCATTTACTTCGGTGATGCTCAGAACAACATTCGTTCCATGTGGTCGCGCGTCATTCGTGAAGCCTACTCGGACGCACCCAAGGCAGCATTCTTGCTGCACGCGGGCGACTTGATCAACTCTGCGGAAGCGGACGCAGAATGGGGTGAGTGGTTCGGTGCGGGCGCGTGGGTAAACGCGATGATGCCCAACGTAGCGATCCCTGGCAATCATGAAATGGCGAAGGCCGAGAATGGAGGAAAGCAACTGTCCCATCACTGGCAACCTCAGTTTGAGTTCCCAATGAACGGCCCAGCCGGCCTAGAAGAGTCATGCTTTGCGATCGAGTATCACAACATGCTGATCATCGGGATGAATAGCAACGAACAGCAAGAGCTCCAAGCCAAGTGGCTGGAGAAGGTGCTTGCCGCCAACAAGTTGGAATGGGTCGTGTGCACTTTCCATCATCCTATCTTCTCGACCGGAAAAGACCGCGATAACGCCGAATTGCGGGCGTTGTGGAAACCGATTCTTGACAAATACAAAGTCGATCTCGTGCTGCAAGGTCATGATCATACCTACGGTCGCACTGGTTTAAGTGTGCCTGCCACTTTGAAGAAGGAAGATGCTGTAGCAGTCGGCGCTGCGGCCAACGCTGGCGGATCGAGTGTTCCGCCGACCCTCGGAAACGTGGCGACTGGCGTGCAGAAAGTGGATGTCACGACGGGTACTGTTTACGTTGTCTCGGTCAGCGGTCCCAAGATGTACAACCTCCAACGTTCGCCCTTTATGAAACGGGTGGCTGAGGATACTCAGCTCTATCAAATCATCAGCATTGATGGACCAAAGCTTCACTACGAAGCTCGCACAGCGGTCGGTCAACTCTACGATGCCTTCGAATTGCACAAAGCGGCAGGAGCGATCAACACAATGATCGAGCTCGAGCCTGAAGTGCAGCAACATTTGCGCCCCGAAACCTCAGCAAGTACACCCGCTGCGGCTGCAAGCAAGTAGTTCGCAGGTAGTTGTGTTGGGCGCTTGAAGTTTAGTTTTGACTGGTGTTCCTAACCGGTGCGGGTAACGTGAGCCATACCGTTGAACAAATTCTTCGGCGTGATGGCTTGTCGTGGGGCAGCTCAGCTGAAGGTTCGCATAACTGATCTGGATTGAGACGCATATACGAAGGGGATTTCAAATGGTACGCAGTTTGTTGCGAATGGAAGCTCTGCGAACGGGATGGATAGGCGCGATTGCCATGCTGTGCCCCCTCCTGGCTCACGCTGCGGATCCGGTGAAGCCGGTTACCGAGTTGCCAACACGCGAGATATCGTTTCAGCAGGGTGTCGATGGCTATACGGGTACCGTCGATACAGAGATCTGGGCACTCGCGGTGAAGACGATCTTGAACGCGAACCCAAATGCGTCGAGTGATGCGGACAACGACGGCGGCGAAAGCCAAGTCTTGATGCGCTTCGACGGAATTTTTGGAAATGAGGCACGTCAGATTCCGCCGCGATCAACTATCGTTTCCGCCAAGTTGATCGTGGCCGCTTTCGACCAAGGTTCAACCGTGAACCTACATCGCATGCTGGTCCCGTTCGGCAAAGCGGCAACGTGGGACAGCATGGTTTCCGGTGTCTCCGCCGACGGACTTGAAGCCTCTCGTCACAAAGACGGATTTACCTTCGGCAAGATCGCAGCAAGCACCTCCGGCGTAATTTTCGACGTCACCGACACCGTGCAAATGTGGTCTAGCGGAAAACCTAATCACGGCTGGGTTTTCCTGAACACTGGCGGCAACGGCTGGGATTTTTATGCCTCCGAGTTCGAGAAAATCGAGCAGCGTCCGAAGCTGGTCATTCAGTACGTGCCACTTGAATCGCATGCGTCGGCGCTCGTGAGCGATAAAAAGTAATTACGCAACGCCATTTGATGTTCCAGTCCATATGAATCAATTCAACATCCTATAGAAACTTAGTTAGCAGAAGGAAATGCTTATGAATGCGCCGCGAAAGTCATCGATACAACCTGGTACATGGCACGCTGATCCAGCTCACTTTCGTCCGCGTCGTCGCGATGTGATGCGCGTAGGGTGGCTCGGTGGCTTGGGGCTGACGCTTGGCAATTTC
>JANPLP010000610.1:0-2741 GCA_031426595.1 Planctomycetia bacterium
CGCCCTTCGCAAAGCCTCAGGGCGTGCCACCCAAATGCGTGCCACCCAAATACGTGCCAAGGGCGTGGCGGATGTCAGTCGAATCACGCCCTTCGCAAAGCCTCAGGGCGTGCCACCCAAATACGTGCCACCCTAAAAATCTGGATGAAGCACTAGGTACCTTTTCACGTCGGATCGCTTAAAATCTGTCCGCGTCGCGGATGTCCCGAGATTATTTTGAAAGTCAACTATGTCATCGCCGATCCAACCTGAGCCGATCAATTCGGCAGCGAATGAGTCGAAAGAGGCTCAGCAGTCGGCGCATGGTTCGGGAGGGTTGGCGCTTCACTGGAAGATACTGATCGGTTTGCTGGTCGGTGTGGCGCTTGGCGGAGCAGCTCGCATGTTGCTGCCACCGGGGCTGGATGGAAAGCCGCATCCCACGCTGAACTGGATCGCCACCAACATTGCCGAGCCGATGGGGCAAGTGTTTCTGCGACTGATTATGATGGCTGTCGTGCCGCTTGTCTTCACCGCACTGGCGCTTGCAGTTGTTGAACTCGGCGATCTTCGCAAGCTGGGCCGAATGGGACTGAAGACATTCATACTGACGCTCGCATTTTCAAGCGCGTCGGTGATCATCGGGTTGGCTTTGACCAACACGATTCGACCAGGAGCGCGCATTCCTGAGGCGACGCGCGTCGAACTGAGCGAAAGGTTTCAGGATCGCGCGAAAGCGACGGAAGCCAGTGCGGCGAAGGCGAAATCGTTGCGTGACAGTCTGCTGGATATTATTCCAAAGAATCCATTGCAAGAGATGGTCGGAGCCATGGATGGCAGTTCTCCCGGCGGCGGCATGTTGGCCGTGATGTTTTTCGCGTTGGTATTCGGTGTCGCGATGACGGTTGCCGGTGAGCGAACGGCTACGTTGGTTTCGGTAATGGAAGGCGTTTACGATTCAGTCATGGTGATCATTCAGTTCTCGATGAAGCTAGCTCCGTACGGCGTCGCGGGGCTGGTGTTTTCGTTGGTCGCACTGTTTGGGTTCGATATACTGGCGAGTCTTATATGGTACGTCGGCACCGTGATTCTGGGCTTGTTGTTGCAAGCCACGGTGGTTTACTCGATCGCATTGTGGACGATTGCGGGCCGGTCACCGATCGCGTTTTTCCGCAGCATCAGTGACGCAGTGCTGACTGCTTTCGCGACCTCATCATCAAGTGCCACTTTACCGACCGCTCTCCGTGTGACCGAAGAGAAGCTGGGTGTCGCTCCGCAAGTTTCCCGATTTGTGCTGACCGTGGGAGCCACGGCGAACCAAAACGGAACCGCGTTGTACGAAGGCATCACTGTTTTATTCTTGGCTCAAGTTTTCGGAATCGAGCTCTCCCTGGCAGCGCAAGCGACTGTTGTGGTGCTTTCGATTCTAGCGGGCGTTGGCACGGCGGGAGTGCCTGGCGGATCGTTGCCGCTGGTGATCATTGTGCTGGAGTATGTAGACGTCCCCGCGGCGGGAATTGGCATTATCCTCGGCGTGGATCGGCTGCTGGATATGTGCCGCACGTCGCTGAATGTGACCGGCGACATTGTTATCGCAGCCTGCGTCGACCGGAAAGCGGCTTAGCTCGAAACTTCTCGACGTCGAGTGTTTTTGATTTGATTTACAAGCTGAGTTTCTGGCACGGATTCTGGTTGGCTGAGCCGCTTGGTTGGACTCTTCGTTGCAATCGGATTATGCGGATGATCTTCAGGTCGGGGTAATCCACGAAACAAAGCTGTAACTATTCCCAAATGAGTTGCGGGTTGCTACAGTTAATTAGTGACCCGAAGTTCTCTTCTATCTCATCAAGCTCCTCTCCATCCTCATCAGCAGGTTGCTCATGGCTAGTTTTTCGGAAAGCAACGTTTCGCGCTGGGTGCATATTCTGTCGATGTTCGCGATTGCCGTCGTGTTCATCAGTTGCCCAGCGATGGCGCAAGATGCCGCGCCGCCGGAACCGGTGAACGAAGTCAACACGCTGTTTTGGCTGGCCAAAGTTTCGGGGATTATCGGTCTGTTTCTATTTCTGGTTTCGATTTACTTCGTGACCGTGGTGATCCAGAACTTCTTGGTGTTACGGATGAGCGTCGCGGCACCGCCTGAAGTCATTTCAACTTGCCAGGCCGCGATTGAGAACAAAAATGTGAACCAGTTGATGGAAACGGTCAGCCAGGATGATTCTTACTTCAGCCAGATTTTGTTCGCTGGTCTCTCGGATCTTGGATATGGACTGGATGAAGCTCGCGATAAGCTCGAACGCACCGCTGAAGCACTCAACGCCCGGATGGAAGCCAACATTAGTATCCTCGCGGTGCTCGGTACCCTGGGGCCTATGATCGGTTTGCTGGGAACACTTAAAGGGATGATCACCGCATTTAGTGCGATTGCGATCTCGGGTGTTAGTCTGGATGCGGCCAAGGTTGCGGAAGCGATTTCGGAAGCCTTGGTGCTAACATTTGAAGGGGTGTTGATCTCGATTCCTGCGATCTACCTTTATTCGCTCTTCCGAAACCGAATCGCCACCATTTCAATCGAAGTCACAACCTTGGCTGATGACCAGTTACGCTCGGCTTCGACTTTAATGCGTCGCAAACCAGAAACCAAGTAACCACAAACGCATCGCACAAGCGGGCAGAACGAACTTTAGTTGCGTGCGCCTTGCTGCGACTTATCACGCTTCGCCAGTCTTAAACAAACCATCGTCAGCCAGCGAGCTCTGTTA
>JANPLP010000611.1:0-4103 GCA_031426595.1 Planctomycetia bacterium
CACACGGCCACCGGTGACCGCCCGAGGACCACCGTGCCCATGCAGGGACTGTTCATGCTGAACGATTCGCTGGTGCTTCGGGCTTCAGAGTGGTGTGCCCGCCGCGTCCTTGCAGAAACCGCTTCAATGCCGGTCGAGGCACGCATTCGGCGGATGTTTGAGTTGATTGTGAGCGGTGAAATGACCAGCGTTGAGTTGGAGGTGATGCAGGCATTTTTGAAACAGGCGGAAGCTCGGCTTACTGCTTCGGGCGATGCTGAAGCTTCGGTGAACGCGTTGGCCCTGGCGTGTCAGGCGGTTTTCGCCTCCAGCAGATTTCAATTTCTTGAGTAATCAAAAGTGACAGCGCTCTTGAACGAATAATGAATTTCAGGCGAGTAACAATTTATGCCATGCCATCGTTTTTATAATTTCTCGTCACGACGATCGATGCTGAAAAACTCCGCTTGCGGATTTGCACACGTGGGACTTGCCGCCATGCTGGGACAAACGGCACTGGCGCGTCCAGCGGCTGGCGCTGAAGAGTCGCTCAGCCAGGCGCCGCATCTGCTCCAGCGCGCCAAGCGGGTTATCTTCCTCTTTATGTGGGGAGGCCCCAGTCATGTGGATTTGTTCGACTACAAACCGCGACTGAACGACTTTGCTGGTCGCGCTGTAACTGACGACGCATATGGCGGCAAACAGGCGCCTCGCGGAGAAATTCTTGGTTCCCCATTTCGATATCGGCAACACGGAGAGAGTGGCGTCTGGATCAGCGAGCTACTACCAGAGCTTGCACAGCATGCGGACAAATTGTGTGTTATACGATCGATGCATACGGATGGGTCAGCACATGGCGAAGCGCTACTGAATCTGCACACAGGAAGTTCGAATTTGGTCCGTCCGAGTGTGGGTGCCTGGGTCAGTTACGGACTTGGCTGTGAAAGTGAAAACCTGCCGGCGTTTATCAGTATCTCGCCGCCGCGTGGTCATGGCGGTGTGCAGAATTACGGCAGCGCTTTTCTACCGGCTTTGCACCAGGCGACAGCCATTGGCGCTGCGGAAATACCGATTGCAAAAGCGAAAGTTTCCAACCTCAGCAACGCGAAACTCGATCGCGCCGCTCAGCGTGAACAACTGGACCTGATCCAGGCTCTGAACCGTCAGCATCTTCAGCAGGCAGGAGCCGATCAAGGCATCGAAGGGCTGATCGGAAGTTATGAGCTGGCCTATCGAATGCAATCGACTATTCCACAGATTATGAATCTGGCTGATGAGAGCCAGGAGACCTTGCAACTGTACGGAGTTGGCAGCGAACCGACCGACAACTTTGCAAGACAATGCCTGCTGGCGAGAAAATTCGCCGAACAGGGAGTCCGCTATATTCAGGTTTCGACCGACTACACCTGGGATCACCACACCAAGAATAATGAAGGCTTGGTCAAAGAGTGTGCGCGAGTTGATAAACCAATTTCTGGGCTGCTGACGGATTTGGCTCGGCGCGGACTTCTAGACGATACGCTGATCGTCTGGGGATCTGAGTTTGGACGAACGCCAACAGTGGAAAATGTTAATGGCCGGAATCACCATCCTCACGCATTCACCATGTGGATGGCGGGTGGCGGTGTGAGAGGTGGTCTAACCTATGGATCGACCGATGAGTTTGGGTTTCACCCCGTTGAAAATCCGATGCACATGCACGACTTTCATGCGACTCTATTGTACGGTCTGGGACTAGATCATAAGCGGCTGACGTACCGTTACGCGGGCCGCGATTTTCGTTTGACCGACGTGCATGGAAATGTCGCCCACGAACTGTTTGCTTGAGCTGGATTGAATTGAGTCGACCAAGTGGAAGAGGGTGTGGCAATTCAACCTACCCAGTATGTTAATGTTCGATAGCGTGCGTTTTTGGGTTCTTTTGCGGAAGGAAACCCGTGAGAAATGAGAGCAGCATAAGTGCCCAAAATGCCCAGAAACTGAGCGACGTGTAGTCGTGGAAATCGAGGTGCGGTAAGCCCCACTTGGTATCGTTGAACAAGTAATCGACCACGAGTTTTCCACCAATCAGAGTGACCAGCAGATAAGCTGCGGTTTCGAATCTTGGAAAGCGATCCAAGAGCGTTATGAATATCGCTGCAGCAACTCGCATGAGCATCACACCCAACATTCCGCCAGTAACGACCACCCACAACTTCGGATGGAAACCAACATGACCTTCCGGTGGTGGACCGACCAAAGCAATGGCCGCTAAGATCGAATCGACAGCGAACGCAATATCGGTCAGCTCGATCACGACAACGGTCGGCCAAAACTTCGCATACTTCATGGCTGATGCGCCGATAGCGGCGGTCGTCTGACCAATACTTGGAGGGCGTGGGCTATCGTCTAGCGATCCGCGTTCTGGGACGGGAACTGGCGTCCGCGATTCCAGTTCGCGTTCTTCTTGCTCTTCCGACAAAGGCATCCCAGTTTCGGCGGAGACCAAATGCGGCTGGGAGTCTTTATCGACGATGATCTTCTCTTCCGCATCGCCGCGCCAATCTTGAATAAAGTACTTAATTGCGACGAATAGCAAGTAGCCACCGCCGATCAGTTTTACAGCCTTGATGCTCAGCAACATTTGCGCGAAGCCAATCGCGATCAAGCGGAAAACAAAGGCGCCTACTAAGCCGTACATCAACGCTCGTTTTCGTTGATGTTCCGGCAAGCGCTTCGCAAGCAACCCGAGCACTAGCGCGTTGTCGATCGACAGCACACCTTCGAGGATCACCAGGAAAGCTACAACCAGGAGATCGTTATACGTGAACGTCTGGCCAAAATAAGTTATTAGGTCTCCAAACACGTTGTAGCCTTATTCCAAAAGCGATTTATGCAGCAGTTTTCGAGGGGTAGTCATTCTATGCAAAGCGGCCAATCGCACCTAGACCACTGATGCTGGGCGTTTTAGGTTTCAAACCCAGCCGGAACCTGCGGACGAGCGCATGTGGAGCCGTCCGTCAAACGCGAACGCTGCAAGATTTAGCAAGCATGGCTTAGAAAACGTCGTCGGCCAGCCCATCGTGGGCAGCGGCGATAAGCTGCAAAGCCTGTTGCAGTTCCTCTTCGGAAGTGGTCCAGCCGATGGAGACTCGCAGGACTCGCGACGCCTGCTGCTCGCTCAGCCCCATGGCTGCATAGGCGTTCCATCGTCGAGCCTGCGGATTGTAAGGAGCGGCGGTAGGGGGGCCAAAACAGATTTCGGGAAGCCGCTGCTGCAGGGCTTGTACGGTAACAGATGGCAATTCAACGCTTAGAACATGAGGCAGACGCTCGGCTCGTTCGCCGAATACTCGCAATGGCTGCCCCAACAAATTTTCCAGCTGCCGATGAAAACGATCGCGAATCTCAGACAGTCTGTCCGCCGAGCTCTCCACGCCTGACAGAACCAGCTTAGACGCTTGGCCAAGCCCAACGATGTGGGGGACATTTTCCGTGCCCGGTCGCAAGCCGCCTTCATTGCCATCGCCGAACAAAATGGGTTCAACGGTCACACCCATGCGAATGAACAGGCCCCCGATGCCCTTCGGAGCATAGAATTTGTGCCCGCTAAAACTGAGCAGATCGACTCCTAGCGATTCAACGTCGACCGCAATCTTGCCCACACTCTGCGCTGCATCCGTATGGAGGAGGATGTCATCTGCGACGCAAAGATCGGAAATGGCTGCGAGCGGCTGGATGGTGCCTAACTGATAGCTCGCATGGATGACACTCGCCAGCACCGTGTTCGGTCGAATCGCAGCCCGAAAGTCGTCAGGCCGAATTACACCTTTCTCATCGCAGCCGATCACGGTCGCGTCCCAACCGAGCTGTTCGAGGTGCTCGACGCATTTGCGGACCGCCATATGTTCTAAATTGGTGGTGATCAGATGCAACTTTTCATCTGGCATGGATCGCGTGAGTGCTTTTGCCGCTCCGAGCAACGCCAAGTTCACGCTTTCCGTCCCGCCGGAGGTATAAATGATCTCGGACGGATGACAGCCCAAAAGACAGGCAACGTTGCTTCGCGAATCTTCAATTGCCTCTTGAGCCGCTCGGCCGAACCAATGGGCGCTGGAAGGGTGTCCGTAGAATTCACCCAGAAA
>JANPLP010000612.1:0-4285 GCA_031426595.1 Planctomycetia bacterium
ATCACAATCAAAATCTCAATCGAAGCCGTACCCAAACTCGTCGCCAAGTCAGAAACAATTTTGTAAAGATTCTTCCAGCGCCGAATCGGCCCCCCTTCCATCCGAAACTTGAAACCAGCATGCTCGCGCTCGATGCTTCTCAAGCCCTCTTCCACGCGTTCAAAGGTCGGTTTGTAGGTAGCAGTTCCTAAGTCCTGTACACGAAACGTCATCGTAGCACTTCGACTGTCCGGATCATATAAAGCCAGCTTAAGCGGCGGTGGTAACAACTCGGCCATCGGCATCTTCTCGATCGATGTCTCCTCTCCAGGCAATGCATCCAACAATCGACATAACGAAAGCGGATGCGCCAGCAACGGTTCTTGGTCAAGCAATTTGTCCGCCGCGTCAATAACCGCTGCAACCTCCTTCGGTTCCACCTCGTCGTTTGACCAATTCCAATAGATGGTCCCCACATCGAGACCGCCCATCGAGCGATCCAGTTGAGCGAGCGACGTCTGCGCCTCACTGCCACTCGGCAATGCGTTCGCCAGTCGATCATCCGGCCGCAATTGAAATGTCATCGCTGCCAAGCCGATCAGCAACACGATGGCAAAATAGGCTACGTAACGCGAGTAACGAACTACAGCCATAACCGGCTCGCCCACATGCTGCAAGTAACTATCAATGATGCCGCGGTCCGCGCCACGTGCCAAGCTCCTACCTAGCCTCGTGCAACAAGCCAATGGGATCACCAGCAACACCGCGACCAAAATCGTACATGCTCCTAACACGCAAGAAAATGCAAACTCCTGCACCACCTCATTTCGCGAAAACGCCAACGATCCCATCCCAATCGACGTCGTGACAGTGGTCAAACTGCAGGCCACACCCACCGTGGCCAATGCATTGCGACACGCAACTTTCGGTGCCTGCCCATCGCTAAGACACTGCCGGATATAAACCATCATATGCACGCCATCCGCAAATCCAACCAAACTCAACAAGACCGGCAGAATCACTTGACTGAATGGATTGTCTTCCCAACCGAAATAGCGCAAAAACCCAAGCGACCAAAACACCCCCAGAGCTGGAGCGGCGGCGACCACTAACACCACCGTAACTCCACGAAAAAGAATGATCGCCATCCCCACAATCATTCCGTAACCTATCAACTGAAAGGTCAATTCGTTCGACGCTTGATTCTCAAGCACCGCAAGGCGCAGCGGAACTCTGCCGGTCATCGCGAATGACATGGCAGCGCTTGGATGCTTTGCCAACGTCTCCTTCGCCACATCTATCACATGCGTCGTGCAGTCAGCATCTTCATCGACATAGATCCAGTTGAAGTTAATCCCGAGCAAAAGCGTCCTAGCATCCTTGGATAAAAACATTCCGACCACCAACGGATGCTCAAGGGCCTTTGCCTTCGCCTTTTCAAAGCGAACCGCCGAAGCTTGCCCACGCGGCAGTATAGGTTCACTCAATCCGAAAATGTTCAGCGGAGGAGCTTGATCTAGCCACTGCACCTGGGCAATGGTTTCTTGCCCCTCAAGCTGCTCAACAATATCACGAATCGCAGCCGCACCCTCACGCGTAAAAAACTGATCGGACTCCACCACCAGATACGCCTCGGCGTTGCCGAGTGAATCGCGACGTACATTCATAGACGGAGTGTCACGTCGCCCCGCGGGAGTGCTTGAAAGCGGTTCCCCTACGGACTCTCCCGATAATGAACTCCATAAGTCACGCGGCCAATTCGGTCGAAAATAACCGCCAATCGCCAACGTGGACAAAAGCAAAACTGCTAGCGAACCTACGCGAGGATGATCGACGATGCTCGCGAAAAGACGAGAAATCAACGACGGTCGATGACTATTTTCCACCGTTCATCCTTGCCGCTTCATACAACTCGTCACGCGTCACAACGCCATCGGAGTCTCTGTCGATCCGCCGAAATCCATAGTCCTGCACGATTCGCGGCACTTCATCCAAAATAACTTTACCATCATGATTCGCGTCAAATTTAGAAAGGAATTGGTTTGCAAACTCCATCTCGCTCGCTGTCGGTTCAGTCGCGGACGGCACGGTCAAAGCAGTCGCCGGCGCTAGGACTTGAGCCGTAGATGGAGCTATACCTTCTGTGCTTCTCTTTAATGGTCGTGCCACTTCGAGAAACGCCACCGACATTTCTTCCCACGTCTGCTCTCCCCACACAACATACTCATGCGGAGCAGGATTAAAGGGATTGCCTTCGGAGTTGTCGAAGGTGGTGGTCAATTCAAGCGACTTGATGTCACTAAATGCAATCGGTTCGGAAAATTCGTACGTATGCTGCCAATTAAAATCATACTGCGGCACCTTCAATAGCGTCGTATGCTGGGCCGTTTCAGAATCAAGCTTACTGACCGCATTCATTTCGAATGACTTACCGCGCAAGTGCATATGAGGCGAAACGGCCAGCAGCATGCCATCGCGCGGCAATCGCTTGACACTCGAATGGACCACATGATTGCCTGCCCCAGGCGGAATCTCAAACTCCTGATCAATCCCGATCATCGTATACACTTCGTGCGTAACATCCTTCGCATCCATAAACGTCATCCCAATTTGGGAAACATCCGTCTGCTCTTCCCCATTAGGCGTGTAGTGCATCTGAAATACAAACTTGCTACCAGCCGGAATTTTTCGAGCGTAGCCAGGCGGGAAGATGGTTGCCCGTTGACCTGGAACATAAGCGGTCAACCATCCGATGCCTTGAAAATCAATTCCGTCAGGCGGACGCACAAACACGATCGCATGATGCACCACCGCAGCGTTGCCCGGCACTATCTGAGCCGCTGAGACCCAACGATCCTCGGTAATCTTGGGATCGACCACGAAGTACTGATAGTCCACCGTTCCAGTCGCTGGAATCGCATAAGGTTCCGGACGCATCGCAACGATCAACTCAGGCTCGCGAACTAAATTCCAACCAGCGATGAATTTCGGTAGCGGCAAAAGATCTTTAGCATCTCCATACGGTGTCCCAGCCTCAACCCATTGCTTCAGCGCAGCCAAGGCTCCTTCCGGCATATGACGCTCGTTCTTAAACGATCCGAACTGAGAATCCGCGTGCCATGGCGGCATACGCTTCTGCTCAACCACTTCCACAATCATCTCCGCCCAACCACGCAGCTCGTCATAATCGGAGATATCGAAAGGTCCAATCTCTCCCGGCCGATGGCACTCAACGCAGTGCTCATTCAACAACGGGGCAATCGTCTTGCAGTAAGTAATTTCAACCGCTGGCTTTGGCACTCCCTTTTTCTCGAACGTGATCAAACAGCCTACCGGCTCCACGCGTGTCACCAACGGCACCTTACCAGCCAACACCGTATCCAAGGCACTCTTCAAGTGATCCGCATTCGCAACTGAACGCTTGACACCCGGCGCATACTGGTCGTCCACGCGCCCGCTGTATTGCAACTTGCCAGTTTCATTGACCACAAACACTTCAGGCACACGAGTCGCCTGAAGTTGTTTCGCGACCAATTGCTCGCCATCGTGAACTTGGGGAAATGACAATTTCAATTCCATCGCAAACTTATCGATGTCTGCAACCGAATCGTGCAAGTTGCTATGAATACCGACGAACCGAACTCCCCGAGAAGCATACTGCTCAGCCAGCTCATTCAGACGCGCCGCGTAAAATCGCGATACCGGACACTCGGTGCCCAACACGCAATAAACGCGCAGCCTCGAGCCTTCGAACGAAACGGCTTTTCCAGAAACCGATTCTAGTTCGATCGACATCAAGCCAGCTTGTGAGATCTCGTCAGCACAAACTGCCGTTGGAAAGCTCCTCAGCGAAGCCAACGTGCATAAGGCAAGTACAATCCAACGACAGACGTTCATATCGGTCCTCAGCCATCTATTACAGCGTCCCTTGCGAGATCTGCTTGTTTGCACGATCTGCATTTACAGTCTACCCACCATCGGCCGCCTACTTACTGCTCACTATAGATATTGGTTGATCAAATTCTCCAGCATCTCTTGTCGACCACTGGCATTCGGCGCAGCTTCACCCTTCGCCAACATCAGCTTCTCCAACGAACTCAGCGTAGCTTTGCCACTCTCGATCTCTTGCCCCAGCTCACTGTCCCAACTGCTGTAACGTTGCTTGACAAAATCCCCTAGGACGCCATCCGCGCGAATCGCTGCTGCAATCTTTAAGCCTCGAGCGAAAGCATCCATGCCACCTACATGCGCATAAAACAGATCGACAGGCTCAAAACTCTCACGGCGAACCTTGGCATCAAAGTTC
>JANPLP010000613.1:0-4644 GCA_031426595.1 Planctomycetia bacterium
GGCAGCGTTCGAAGAACCTAATTCAGATCTTCTCGATTGATAAATTTGCTCAAGCAAAGGAATGGATTTGTCAAAATTTTTCGTACTTCGATACGCCAATGCGAGCTGATACTTGCACGCTTGGGTATCTGGATGCTCCACTCCTAAATCCTCTGTCAAGAGCGAGAACAATTCCTTAAAGACCGCTAATGATTCATCTAACTTCTGAGCTGCCCTGAGTTCATGGGCGAGGTTGTCCATGCGAAGCAATGAATCGGGATGGGTCGATCCTTGTTTTACTTTGCCAAGATCAGAAGCTTCTTGGTAAAGCGGCAGGGCCTCGTTCCAATTCGATACGGATTTCTGCCAGACATGCGCATCGGCAATGCCTGTCATCGTTCTAAGTGTCTGTGGGTGGTCGCGGCCTAGTATAGTTGTTTGTAGATCAAGCGCCCTATTGAGTAACGGCATCGCTTTAGCCATGTCCCCTGCTTCGTGATACGCAGTACCAAGGTTCGCTGTGACAAGGAGCGTACAAGGGTGGTGTTCTCCTAGTTCACCCTTCGCAATGTCGAGAACGTTCTCGTATAGTGAAATGGCTTGTTCCAATTTGCCGGTGTTTTGATACACGAGAGCGAGATTATTCATACTGCACAGCGTGACTTGATCTTCACGGCCAACCGTTTTCGTGGCGATCCTTATTTCTTTCTCATGCAGCTTGGCAGCATCGTCCAAACGCCCGATCCCGTAATACGTGTTTCCGAGTTGGCTCATGCATGCCAGTGAGAACAGATGATTTTCTCCGAGCTTAGATTTGGCTGACAATAGCGTCTCTTGGCCCAGCGATAGTGCTAAATCTAATTCCCCCGCGTCCCGGTAATCTCCTGAAAGGTTCAGCATGCTGGTGAGCGTATCAATGTGAGCCGGCCCAAGGTTAGCCTTTCGAAGATCGATTGCTCGTCGATGTTGCAAAATTGCTTTCTTGGGTTCTCCTAAATAACGGTAAGTTTTGCCAAGTTCGTCTCGCACCGAGGCCTCGACTAGCGGCTGATGAGAAAAGGTTGGCGAAATCATGGGCTCAGCGGCATTGATGGCCTGGAGGAGTGTTACGTCTTTTCCTAATCCTCCCTCCAAATCTTTTGGCCTCGCAGCCGACAAGACAGCTCCTTGGTAAAAATCAAGAACGAGTTTGGCTTGGTTTTGGGCATTCGTAGCACGTACGGCTTGCCATAAGCTGACAGCGGTGCCGAGCAAAAGAGAGACGGAAAGCAATCCCGCGGTAGTAAGCAGTACCTTGTGTCTCCGCGCGGACTTTGTCAGTCGGTATCTAAGCGACGGTGGGCAGGCAAGGACCTGCTTCTGGGCAAGATATCGCTGAATGTCTGCCGCGAAAGCGTTGGCGGATTCATAGCGATCACCTCGTTCTTTCTCCAACGCCATCATGACGATCCAGTCAAGTTCCCCCAGCATCATTCCGCTGAGCTTGCGTGGCTCCATTCGGCGATTGGCTGACACAGATGCGAGCGTCTCGATCGAACTGAGTCGCTTGCTCGGCCGCGGCGGCTCTTCCTCGCGAATCATTCGCAGCATTTCACCGAACGCTGCGGAACGCAGCTTATTCCCATCGATTGGAGTGGAGCCGGTCAAAAGTTCGTAGAGCAAAACTCCGAGGGAATAAACGTCACTCCGTGTGTCAATGTCGAGCTGATTTAAATCAGCTTGTTCGGGCGACATGTATTCAATCGTGCCCACGATCTGGCCATATCCTGTGAACATCGTCTTTTCAGTAAGCTTCTGTGCGGTGGCCTTAGAGATTCCAAAGTCAATGACTTTGGGAACAGGTCTGCCATCGTACTGCGCAACTAGAACATTACTTGGCTTGATGTCGCGGTGAATAATGCCTTTCTGATGAGCGTGCTGAATGGCTTGGCATACAGGTACCATCAACTCCAGCCGTGCATTTATGTCGAGTTTTCTTTCGTCGCAGTATTTCGTGATGGGAATACCTTTGACGAGTTCCATCACGAAATATGGGCGACCTGAATCGGTGGACCCGGCTTCGAAAACCTTAGCAATATTGGGATGGTCCATGATGGCCAACGCCTGGCGTTCGGCTTCGAAGCGGGCGATCACTTGCCTTGTGTCCATACCGGCTTTGATGATTTTGAGAGCAACATGCCTGTGGACCGGGATACTTTGTTCGGCCATAAACACCAAACCCATGCCGCCTTCGCCAATCTGCTCGAGCAGCTTGTACTGACCGATACGGCTGCCCGCTCGCTCCACATTTTGCAGGTCCATTTTATCGTCGATTGTTGGTGCCCGAAAATTGAGAAATCCGCCGGCACGGAAATGGTCGGCCACGAGCCGCGAAACTTGTTCGCGTAACTCATTATCGGTGCCACATGCGCCGCCTAAGAAAGCTTCGCGTTCCGTACTATTGCTGATTTTGATGGCTTCGCAAAACAGCGTTTCAACCATTGGATTAAGTTCGGCTGGCATGACGGATTTCGTAGGACCCCAATTTAGAAACGAGTGGATGTTTGTAATGAAGCGTTCGAGGGATTGATTCGGACCGAGAGGAAATTCAACGGTCATTCGTTCTATCGCGGTCAGTTTCCATTTCCTGAAAAGCGGAGTTCGAGAGTTGACCGAACAGCCAAGCGCGCGCGAAATCCCAGTGACGCCGCGCAGTGGCGACGGAGATCCCAAGAAAATCGGCCGCCTCTTCCTGCGTGACTCCCGCAAAAAACTGTAACTCAACAAGTTTTGCATGCCTCGGATAAGCGTGCGCAAATCGCTCAAGGGCATCGTCAAGGTCCAACAAATCGCTTGGCGACATCGTCTCGGGTGATGCAACGTCGACCAACTGATTGCGTCGTCTCTCTCCACCACGCTTTTGTGCCTGTTTTCGCCTCGCGTTATTCACAAGAATGTGTCTCATCGCTTTCGACGCCGCAGCAAAGAATTGCGATCTGCTTCGCCATACTCTAGTGGGGGGTTCTCCTTCCGAATCAGAGCCAACAGAACCTGCATTTACTTTGACTAAGTGCCCGTCCGGCCTAAATTGGCCCAATGTGTAACCCGCAAGTTCATTTACTCGGCTCCGTGAATTTGAACTGTCAATCAATCCCACATAGGCTTCGTGGACAAGCGCGGTGGCTTGCAAAGTCTGCCCGGGCTCCTCGCGCGTCAGGTAAGCGGACGCTAGTCTTCGCAATTCTTCGTAAACCAGCGGGAATAGCTTATCGGCTGCAGTTGGATCACCTGATTCAATTTGCAATAGAATTTGAGTTACATCTGACATTCGATGACTTTTAAAAAAACGAACTCGAAGCTTGGGATACCAGAGAACTTGGTTAGCGGCACTACAAGGTAACGAGTGGGATGAGGTGCTACCAACAATAGTCGCACCTCTCCCGGGAAAGCCTTTCACTATAACGCAGGTACGAGAACAAAGCCGCCACGAACCGTGGTGCCTGTAAAAAGGACTTCGCCGCTTATATCTCCTGCATTATTAACGTGGCGGGGAATAAATCCTGACACGCCCGGCGGTAGAGCGGTCAACATTACTTCGGGCACGGAATACATGTATCCACCCATATGCACAAAACCTTTGTTTCCTGTTGCGCCATACGAAACTCCGACCACTGTTCCATTAAAATTGATGGAATTCGCTCGACTAGAAGTATCGCCAGGAAGTACTCCGAGGTCAATTAATCTAGAACCAGACCATAAGGTTGCGTGATAATACTCACCACTCTTCGTCTTAACAGCGTTTGCTTCTCCTACCCACTCACCTAAATCATTGATGCCGAAACCCATGCTTTTGAACGTCTGGTTTTTCCAAGTTGCTAGCGAACCAAACGTCTCCAGGTTGCTACCGGGTGTATATCTAAATGCCCTTCGCTCACCATTGATTGTGACCATTCCAGTTATTTGACCAAGATTGTTAAGACAACTGCTAGCTTGGTATAAGCCAGTTAATACTACACTTCGCAGTCCGTTTCCGACATCTCCACGGAAAACGATAACGTCGGCAGTGGTTCCTCCTGTAGTAACGCCGGCAACTTCTCCGAGGTCATTAATCCCGCCTACGATTATTCCCGTTTTACCGCTGGTTGGAAAGATTGGTTCAATAACAGGTGTGCTGCCAGAGACAGGGGAGTATCGGTAACTGACATTTACCCACATTCCGCCGGTATAATATTCCGCCCTGCCCGCAATTTGAGAATTCTCATTCACAGCGGTCGCCGTGTGCAGACGCCAAACCAACTGATCGGATGGGCTTAGCATGGTACTGAGCAGCACTTTTGCACCATTAGGTGTGGCGACAAATGCGCCGGATGAAGATATCCCAACTGAGAGTCCAGATGTGTTTGTCGCGACTACGTAACCATCTGCGTCGTAGTAGTCGAGCGTGTAGGTGATCGGAGGTGCAGGCCGTTGAGCAACCGTGGGCCTTGCAGGTCCAACAATGAATAACAACGCAACTGAGGTCGTGAGCAAAAAACTTCGTAGATTCATTTTTTTCTCCCAAAGGGCAAAACAGGAAATTGAGCTTTTCAACTGAGTCAGCATCAAAGTGTACAGGTCTCATGAGAGCACCTTTTTCGAACTACCGCATACAGTACAAGCGTCTGCAATTGGCCGTCCGTCGCTATA
>JANPLP010000614.1:0-5468 GCA_031426595.1 Planctomycetia bacterium
CGACGAAACTGGACGCCTTCGCATGATGCCCGGTGACGACAGCGATGGAGTTATAGCAGAACAGGCTGGTTTACCGCGCTTGTTGCAGCAGTTCTCAACCACCAAGGACCATATACTTGTACCTGACCGTCATCGGTTGCGTCAGTTCCGAGTTGAGAAAAAAGTAATCGAAAACGGGACGACGGAGGATGGCAAGCCGAAGACAAAAGATGTAACACGCTTTCGCGAACAACCGTCGTTGGACCTTGCTGTCGGCGAGTGGCTTACCTCGGTTGCAGTCAATGAATCGATGATCGCTGTCGGAACGCAGCAAGGAGCGGTCACCGTTTGGAATCGCACGAACGAAGAACAGAGGACCGTCTTGAAGGTCACTCCGTAGTCCATTTGATGCTGAACCGCTTCTTCGCGCGATGCAACTTATCCTGCAAACGGTAATCCCGCCTTTGAAAAAGCTCTACGTTTTCGCAGGTTCTTCGACAGCCGCTTCGACTTCGACCAGAGTATCCAAGTCGCCATCGTTATCGAACCGGCCTGCAAAGAAGTCTGAAAGCGTGTGCATGCCGAGTGCGGTGCGGCGAGCTGCAGCGGCGAGCGTGCGGTAGATCAACCATTGATCCTTGCCGATCTGTATGCGATAGGCTGCCGCGACATCACGCTCCACGATCTCTAGATTCTCGGCGACGGTGAGCTGCCGCCAGGTGAACGGCTTCTTTGCGTGGCGATTGCAAAGGCTGACCAGTACGGGTGCAAAGCAGCGGGCCTTGTTGGTTTCAGCCGTAGCCTGCAATTGGTCGCCTACCATTTCAAACCGCCCAGGTGCAAGCGATCGACGCCATTCGGGGAGATGCAATGGCAAGGTAAGACAACGATGACCATCGCGGATATTGAGGAATCCTTCGCGCGTCTTCTGAGCGGCGTCAAATGAAACGCCCGTTGCAAGCGGTAGGCTCGAACGCAATTGCCACTGGCCATCTTCTGTACTTATCAGAGCATCGGCGAGAACGAGCAACCGTTCCTTGCGAAACAGCATGGCTTGACGTTGGACTTTCGCATGCTGCCCAAACTTCGCTTCAACTTCAATATAGTCCACTTCCTTATCCGTGAACCAACATACTTCTTCCCAGTCGCCCAACTGCATTTCTCGCTGGCCGTTCAATTCAACATGCACGCCCCATTCACCCGACAGCACCGGCTGGCCTTTTGGTCCCAGCGCTTCGATATAGATCTCGTTGTCGGAGAAATCAAACGCAAAGCGGCTTCCCTTGTGTCGCCAATCGCTCTGCATGCTTGCACATCCCGCTTGATCGCAGTAGTGCGAGATCGCGGGGAGCTGTGAGTTGGTAAGTTTCTTGACGTCGGTCCCACCCTCGGTCTTGATACCCACACAGTTCAGCGCAGCGACCAACGGCTTGGGGGCGTGCGACAGTTTGACCATCGCTTCCCAAATGGACTTAGAGCGAGGGGCGACACGTGGCGCGCCGAGCAGGGCGGTGCCATCGCCTCGCGACCAGCGAGCGGCGTGCTTGAGGATCGCACCCAGTGCCTTTTGTTGCGGTGGGTAGAACTTTCGCAAACCGAGCGAATCGGCTAAAACGCGACAGCGCAGCACACTTGCTAGTGAGGCTCGCAAATACGTCGCACCATGAACCAACCATGGGTAAGGCTTGTCTTCACCTCTTTCGAGTAGCAGCGCGAGGTTGTCCATCGCTTTGCTGGCCTCCGCCTGCACGATACGTTTTGAGCCCGCAGTGGTCATGCAAATCAGCAAGGGCAGTTCGCACTGCAAGACCAAGTGACAGAGCACTGCAACTTCGTCATCCGCTTTGTACTTCGAAACACGATCAACTGCGTCCTGCAACCATTGGGTAAGCCAATTTGCGGTCGGATGCTGCGCGTGCTCAGCGATCTGCCAAGCAACGGCGGCCACTCCCAGAGCGGCATGTGCAGAGCTATCTGATGAATCGAGCCACTTATAAGCAAGTGTTTCCAGCGATTGATCCATCAAACCAATGACGCTCGCCAGACTCTCCTGAGTTGCGTCTTCAGACTGTTCTACTTCAGCCAAATCAGCTAGCAGCATGGCCAATTTCTTCGCAGGCACACCCGCGCGAACCAATACACTTGCCTGCTCCTCAATCACAGCCGACCACAGCCACGTCGATTCAAGCGTGCAGCCCGCGGGCCACTTCAAGCGCATTAGCGCATGCCCAAAAGCGGCTGACCAAACTTCCAGCGGTTGCGACAAAGCCGCAGACACTTGCGAATGAAACGGTTTCACTCGAGCCTTGCGTTTGTCCTTTGCTTTTCCCTGGGTCATCTCCGACACATCGTCGGCAACTGCATAACGAGGATCAATCCAGTCCATGCGTGAACTCGTTTCTAGTGATCGTTTCAACTGATCGGTTCAAGTGATATTTGGCAATCGATTTAGCCGTGTTGTCGACCATGAGTTATTGGTATATTGATAAGCGTGGTCGAAGTAAGGAACACAGTTGCTGCGGTCCTACCTTGCGAGCCACCATTTTGCTTCCGGATCGCTCGATGTCAAAGACATCGAAGCAAGTAAATGGAAAATGATTGAAATGATCAAAAAACTAGCGTTGCACTACTTGCAAGCGTTGACTGCTGTGGTACTTGCGTCATGCGTGCTGGCACAAGAGCCCGAGCCGAGTCCGTGGGCGGGCCGCGAAAAGCTGCTTGACAAAGTGGATAAAACGTTCGGCGATCCCCCCGGCATGACGCGACTAGACAAACAGAGCCGCGCGTGGGCTGATCGCAAAGCACGTCGAGTCGTCGTGGATGGTTATATCGCACTTCGAGCTGGCCAGTTAGAAATGCTGGCTTGCCCCGTCGGTACCAAGGAGCATGAGTCTGTGGTGGCAGTGTTTGCAAAGGCTCAGGTCGTGCACGCCGGTCTGCTCGCAATCGGTGGTAAATCGGGAACGCCCGTCGCGTGGGAACCCTCCTACAAAGCCCCAACTGGAAGTGAAGTTCAAGTCATCGCGCTGTGGAAAGATGCAGATGGCAAAAAGCACAACGTGGATACTCGCGAATGGGTCCACGAGCTAGGAACCGAGAAAGGGACGCTTGGAACGAACTATGTTTTTGCGGGTAGCAAAATGTGGAAAGACCCCGATACCGGCGAGGAACGCTACTTGGCTGAAAGTGGCGATCTAATCTGCGTTTCGAACTTCGCAACCGCGACGCTTGACGTGCCGCTTAACAGCTCACAAGCCAACAGCGGTCTGATGTTCGCCGCCAAGACCGACGCGATCCCGCCTGAGGGAACTCCCATTCGATTAGTGTTGCAACTGGTCGATGCCAAACAAAAGGAAGCTTCCCCAGCGGACTCTGCAGCCGCCGAGAAATCACTTTTGGATGTTGCAACCGAACCGAAAAAAGCAGAGCCCGCGAAACCAAAGTGAGCGACTGTGCAACGCCCATGCGAGGCATGATTTCATGATTTACGGCTCAGCCACCCGACCGTTGGGCGCATATTTACGCCGGACGCGGTTCGTTACCGCAAAAACGGCGTAGTCAGGTTCATGGTGGAGATGAACATTCATGATGGACGTACCGAAACCGGCGCCCCATGAATTCGCGGGATGCTACCACGAGGAGCACGAAGCTTCCAAGTTCGCAACTTCGTGCCTTTCGTGTGCTTCGTGGTGACTCATATTTGAGTCGAGACACCACGGATCGGCGAACTCTTGCTGTGGGATGAGGCGAATAGATTCACTCGCTGGCGCGTCGAGCTTGTATTGCACGCCGTCAGTAAGCCCAATCGCGGGATGCTACCACGAAAAGTCCGAAGAGTGCGAAGAGCACGAAGGTTTCAAGTTCGCAACTTCGTGCCTTTCGTGTCGTTCGTGCTGACTCATATTTGAGTCGAGACACCACGGATCGGCGAACACTTGCTGTGGGATGAGGCGAATAGATTCACTCGCTGGCGCGTCGAGCTTGTATTGCGCGCCGTCAGTCACCAACAGTCGGTCGTCCCATTCAGCTCGAGCCACTACGGATCGGCGAACTCTTATGTGGGTTGCCAGACTGGCTATAGGACAAGCCGTTTCGAACGAGTGCAAGTATGCGTAGCGTTCCGTCAGCGGTCACCAGTGCATCACGAAGCCGCCGTCGACGTTGATCGTTTGGCCGGTCACATGAGCAGTGCGAGCTGATGATAAGAATACCACCATGTCAGCAATGTCCTCCGAAGACTGAAACTTCCGGAGCGGAACAACGGCTGCGATCTTTTTGGCTGACCATTCTTCGTAATTTAGCCTGTCGGACTCGGCAGTTTGATCATACCAGGCTTGCCAAACGGAGCGGTTAAGAGGCGTCCGAACCATTCCAGGGCATACCGTGTTCACTCGAACTCCATGCGGAGCCAGATCTTTTGCGAGGCATTGAGCAAAGTTGATGTTGGCTGCCTTGCTGGCGCTGTAGGGCGGATCCGTCTGCGATCCAATCTGCCCCGCAACAGATGCTAAGAAAACCATTGTGCCGCTTTGTCGTTTGATCATGTGCGGACCGACCGCATGCGCCACGTTGACCATTCCCATGATGTTCACCTCTAAAGTACGCGGCCAGTCGCTAGGCTGAAGGTTAGTGAACGGAAACCCAAACTTGCCCGATCCAATCGCAGCGCCATGAACGAGATGGTCTACACCGTCGAATTGCTGTAGGGTCAAGGCATGCGCGGCCAGGACGGATTGACTATCCGCCACGTCGACCTGCACGCCTAAGCATGTGACTGAATACTGCTCGCTCAGTTGTTGAGCAATCTCTGCCGTCGTCGATGCAAAATCCCAAATCGCAACATGAGCACCCTCGTTTGCAAAACAATGAGCGGGTGCCAGCCCAATGCCGCTCGCCCCACCGACAACGACCGCCAGATGCTTCTCAATGCCCAGTTTCATAAGCTGCTTTCTGCCAAAAGTTTCTTCTTGCTATCGGTCGAACGGCTAACGAACAGTGACAAAGTCGTTGTGATTAAGCAGCACAAGTGCAAGACTCTCCCGCGCCCGCGTTTTCGGATCGGTTGCAGCAGGTACCGTGGTCTTAGACGTACTGCTGAGAGGTGTGAGTTTCTCGGGATTCGCGAGCAAGCGGGACTGGTTATCGAGAAACTCCAAGCACTTTGTAACTTCTTCCGATTCAGCCGGGCGATTTAGGACCTTCACGAATAGACTCGCAATGAAACTCGAATCGTCGTGCAGCTTTTCGCTTTCCAGTTCTCGCACCAGCGTCCGCGAAACACTTCGAGTCAGTCCGCTGTTGGCTAACGCAAGCGCTTGCTGCGGAATCACACTTGGTCGGCGACGATAACAATCGCCGGGACTCGCCGCATCGAACAAGACCAGCATCGACATCTGCTTTTCATAAGCGTGTCGAAAATAAATACTGCGGCGATAAATCTCTTCACCTTGTTCGAAGTCAATGTCTGGCCCAGCGAAAGCAGCATCCAA
>JANPLP010000615.1:0-6479 GCA_031426595.1 Planctomycetia bacterium
TTCCCATTCGCGATTGACCCAAACTCTTGCGGTAAGTGGATTGTTGCGCGCCACAATCCATCTCGCCAATGCAAGCCGATCTACCGGCGCATCGGCAGGTAGCGGCGGGAGAATTGATGGCACAGCACGTGCGACTTTTGCTGCGGGCTTATCGTACTCACCGCGTACGAGGATGAAGGCGTCGCGCGGCTTCGCTTCCTTCATGACCATGGTTGTCGGTAAACTCTCTCGATACTCGACCAATTCATTCTTACTCTTCTGCAGCTTGGCTTCATAATCGCGGATTGGATTGGGAACGCTGGTAAGGAAATAATTAGCTACTGCTTGGCGATCCCCTTCCTGCCACTCGGATTGGTTTTTAGAGATTGCCGCGACGACCTCAGCGGGTACGCCACTCGCCCCCAACACCACCGTCTCCGGTGCAGCGCTTGTTATCGATACTCGAAAGCGACCTAGGTTGTGGTCCTTGTACTCGCTACGGTTGCCGAATCGCACCATCAGGCTCGCGTTTTTCGGAATCTTCACCGGCTGCTCTGCAACGAACATGATCTTGCGAGGCAATCGCAATTGTGGGTTGTTGCCTTCGACGGCCCAGCCCTTGAGCGGAGCTTTCGATTTCGCGTCATTCGCCAGCACCGCCGTTGCCGGCCACCCCTCCTGCGCAAAATCAGTTTCAACGCGAACGAGCTTCACTGGCCGTGGCCGCTTGAGTGCTCCACCTACCAGCTCTACAGAAAAATCAGTCATGACGAAGTTGCCATTGAATCCACGTCCAAGGCTCTGATTCGGAAGGCTTGCGTCCGGCATCACTTCCAGCAGCACACCCGTCAAAGAGCCACCCGTTAAAATGCTTGCAGAGATGGGCAACGTAACTTCGTAACTATCGTTGGCTGGATTCAGTTCACTGGCCAGGTAAGAACCGTCGGCCTGCGGTAGCAAGGTAGCCCCTCCGACTGACTTCACTTCACTGGGGACAACCTGCCGCCAATCGCTGACATGTTCCACTTGTTGCCCTCGCTGCTTTTCCGCCCAGGCAGCCGACAGTTGCTTTAGATCTCCTTTCGCCATTGCAACTTGGCTTTCAAGTTGCGTGATCTCACGTTCACGCTTGGCAATCTCGTCTGCGTGTGCGGCCGTCCGTAGAGTGAACAGCGGAGGAGTATTCTCACCATTCTTTCCCGCAGGCGCGAGCACTCCCTCTTCATCTACCGAGTTGAAGAAGGCGAACAGTTGATAGAATTCCTTTTGAGTAATCGGATCGTACTTGTGATCATGGCAGCGGCAGCAATTAAAAGTCAGTCCTAACCACGTCAAGCCAGTGGTTTCTACACGATCGATAACCGTTTCCACAAACCATTCTTCGACAATCCGCCCACCTTCACCATTCAAACGATGGTTTCTATTGAATCCAGTTGCAATGATTTGTTCTGACGTCGCATTCGGAAGCATGTCGCCAGCCAGCTGCTCCACGGTGAATTGGTCAAATGGAATGTTGGCGTTGTAAGCGTTAATGACCCAATCACGCCAACCCCAGATGTCCCGACTCCCGTCGCTCTGGTATCCGTTACTGTCCGCGTATCTGGCATAGTCCAGCCAGTTGAGCGCCATGCGTTCGCCGTAGTGTGGCGACGCAAAGTAACCGTCGATCATCCGTTCATACGCCACAGCTGAAGAGTCATTCAAGTACGCGTCAATCTCGGCGGGTGTGGGGGGCAAACCCGTAAGATCAAGAGCTACGCGGCGAATCAACGTCTCTTTCGCGGCTCGTGTATTTGGTTTTAACCCCGCTTCATGCAGGCGACTGTAGACGAAGCGATCGATAGGGTTTTTGGACCACTCGCTGGACACTTCGTTAGGCCCCTGTCCAGCACCCGCATTTTCAACTGCGACCGCAGGCAGAGGAGGCGTTTCAGGGCGTGTCGGAGCCGTGAACGCCCAGTGCCCTTCATAGACAGCACCCTCCGCAATCCACCTTTTGAGCAACTCCATCTCAGCCGCCGAAAGCGACTTCTGCGATGAAGGTGGCGGCATGACAGTGTCGGTGTCCTGCGCCAAAATGCGTTTCACCATTTCGCTCGCTTCCGGATGATGCGGCGCGATGGCTCGTTCTCCCGATTCAGCCGGAGCCAATGCGATTTCGCGATTATCCAATCGCAGTCCACTCTCTCGCTTAGCTTCATCGGGGCCATGGCATTGAAAGCATTTGTCAGACAGGATTGGTCGGATGTCCCTACTAAAATTCAATCCGCCGGTCTCCGCAGCGAAGCTGGTCGCCGTAGAAAAGCATAGGCACAAACCGATGACGAACCGCAGGGAAAAAAACGTCTGGCTCATAGTGGTCGCTTGATTAGCGTGCGTGGGATCAGTCGCTAGGGGAGCTTGATTATAACAACAGTTTAATGAACGATAAACTTCGCCGGCTGATTCGCTAAAATACCGATAGTTGATTCGACGGTGGATTCAACACAGCTCGAGCCGCTTTGATTGTCCTGATTTCATGGTTGAAAAAACTCGATTCGTTCTTACTGAACTGCTTGAAATGGGGCCATTGTGCAGTCGCTATCGCGGCACGCTGCCCAAGACGGCCAGCCTTCGTGAGCCTAACAACCCGGCCAGCCAACTGAGTTCCGAGAGCGTCGCGGCGGAGATTTGTCTATTTCGACAGGGTGGTACTGAGCCATTATCGAGCGCTGAGGAGGGCAATCCAATTGAAAGATGGCTCCGGCACTTACGTCTCGCCAAGTTACTCAAGCACCCGAGCTGCCGACCCATATTGGAACTGGACGAAGAGCATGTTCCGCCGTTTGTTGCCTTTTCAGAATCGGATGGCGCCACGCTTGCCGAGTTCATTCGTGATCCGGCCGCCGTTTTGAGGGAACTCGGTTCCATTGCGGTCTCATGCACTCAAGCCCTGATGGCGTGCGAGGAGATCGGCTTAGTAGTAGGTGGCGTGTCGCTCGAAAATATCTCTCGTGACCGCGCGGGCCAATGGCAAGTCGACGTTTCTAGCTCATGCTCTCCTCGCTTTGGAGTAACTGATAAACAGCCACTGAAATCGTTTGTTGCGCCCGAGTCGCTCCAATCGCGGCAAGATGTGGATTTCGTTGAAGTAGCTGATCGAGCCACGGAGGTCTATTCGTTAGCAGCCATGTTGTTCTATGTAATCGACGTTTGCAATCTGAAGTCAACGCCGTATGCAGAGAAAATCTCGAACGCATTTTCCGATTGTCTGTCAACTGAACCTTTGGCGCGACCTACTGCCAAGGAACTTCACAGTCGCTTGCAAACGGATCGATTGCTCGACGTGACCTCCGATGCGGATGCAGTGAGTTCGGACATCAATTTCGAAGCCACCATGAATGTTGATGGAGACATCACGATTCCCGTTGGGTACTTAGCCGAAGGTAGTCAACTGGGTAGGTATACGGTTTTTGAGAAACTCGGCGAAGGTGGTATGGGAGCCGTTTATCGCGCGCAGGATGCAGTGAACGGAAAGTCTGTAGCCATCAAGATTTTGAACAAGCAGGTCGCGCCTGACTCGATCACTGCAAGACGTTTCGTCAAGGAAGCTCGCTTGCTTGCCAAAGCGAACAACCCTTACGTCGTGAACTTGTATGAAGTGAACAGTGACGCATCTTTCCCCTATCTAGTGGTTGAATTTGTTGATGGTGGTACGCTCGGTTCACTGATCAAGCCGGGACAACCTTTCGACGAACAATTTGCTCTGGCTGTGATCACGGACGCTGTTCGTGGGCTCGCCATCGCGCACTCGCGCAGCGTCGTGCATCGCGACTTCAAACCGGATAATGTGCTGTTGACCAGCGACGCGCGAGCCTGGATGGCCACGCATGATCCGTTCGCTGACGAAAAACATACTCGTTCCTCGCCGATGATCGGTAAGATCCTCGCCAAGGTCTCAGACTTCGGACTGGCTCGTTCTGCTCAGCAATCCGAATCGATGGCGATGACCCGCGACGGCGCCTTGCTGGGGACACCTATGTACATGTCGCCAGAACAATGTCGCGGTGAATCCGCCGGCTTGCCATCGGACGTGTATTCAGTCGGCGTGACCTTGTTCCAACTGCTGGCGGGTCGAGCTCCGTTTGATGCGCCCACGCAAGTTGGCTTGCTTAATCAGCACTGCCACGCGCCACCCCCATCATTGAAGCAACTGCGTCCGCAAATTTCTGACGCTTTGGTGCGGACTATAGAAAACTGTTTAGCCAAAACACCTGAAGCTCGCTATTCCGATGCGGGCGCCCTGCTCGTCGACCTAGAAAACATTTTGCGAGGCGAACCCACTTCGCTCGGGCTTCACCCGCCGATTCTCTCGTTGAATGATCCTCAAGTACTGCGATTCGAACACTCGTGGGACCTCACCGCCAGTCCTAGCCAATTGTGGCCATTCGTTTCCAACACGGATCGAGTGAACCATGCGATTGGCCTGCCTGCGGTCACCTACACAAACCGCATCGACCCAATCCACGGCGTTCAAAGGTTTGCGGAAGTTAAGATTTTAGGCCAGCAGGTTCGTTGGCAAGAGCATCCGTACGAGTGGATCGAAGGGCGTCGATTAAGTGTGCTGCGAGAATTTACGCATGGTCCATTTCGATGGTTTGTGAATGTCGTTGAACTGCAACCCTCCGTTGCTGGCGGGACGCGGATCGTGAAAACGCTGATCGTCACACCTCGTAACTGGGTCGGCAAGCAACTTGCAAAACTGCAGCTGGGCAAGAAAGCCAAAGCGGGCTTTGGTCGAACCTATCGGCAGATCGATGACTACATTGCACAGTCGCAATTCAATCGCGCTGATCGCGATCCATTCATCGGAAGAACCGAACTGCAAGGCCCGCAGCGACAAAAACTTCACGGGAGGCTCGAACAACTGCGGCAGTGCAAGCTAGATCCGCACGTGGTCGATACGCTCGGCCAATTTCTCGAGCACGCTTCCGATTTAGAAGTCGCACGCGTTCGACCTCTTGCGCTCGCTGAACGATTCCAGATCGATGCAACCCAAGTCGTCAATGCCTGCTTGGAAGGAACTCGACTAGGAATCTTCAGTCTTCTATGGGACATCATGTGCCCCTCTTGTCGCATCCCCGCAGATATCCAAGAGACGCTGGCGGCAATCAAAGATCATGGATTCTGCGAATCGTGCAACCTGAACTTTGGAATCGATCTGGCCGAGTCGGTCGAGTTGATCTTCCGCGTACATCCTGAAATCCGTCCTGTCGAAACCGCGACTTACTGCATCGGCGGCCCAGCCTGGTCTAGGCATGTGGTGGCCCAGATGCGTTTGGTCGCTGGCGAACGCTTCGCTTGTGAGCTAAGCCTATCCGAAGGTGCATACATCGTTCGCGGCCCGCAGTTGCCTTTCATCATCAATTTTCGCGTGGGGCATAACAACGAGGTGCGCCGAATTGAGCTTTCCTTGGCACGGCCGCCAGCCGACGCGCGCATCCAATTGCCAGTTGGTTCGCAGGTGCTCAATTTATGTAATGATTCGGCCAGCGACCAACTAGTGCGTATCGAACGTTCAGTGGACCGTGGCGATGCACTATCCGCAGCGCGAGCCACCTCGATGGCCTTGTTCCGCGAACTGTTTCCCGGCGAAGTGCTCTCGAGCGACCAGATCGTCAGCGTCGCGCACATCACTGTTATGCGAATCAAAATCCACGGTGCGCAGCAACTTTACGAACGCCTCGGTGACGGTCCCGCCTTTAACCAAATTCGTACCACACTCGAACAGGTGCTTCGTGCCGTGAAGGAAAACTCCGGTGCACTTGTGAAGACGATCGGCGAAGGTGCGCTGGCATCTTTCGTTGAACCAGTGGATGCCGTTCGGACCGCCGTTGACTTGATCGACCAGCTTCGATCGGCCAATGTAAAACTATCTATCGCGCTGCACAGCGGTTCCGCTATGGTGGCGACTTTAGACGAACGGCTGGATTACTTTGGATTAACTCTCAAGTCGCTCGAACAGCTTGTCGAATGTTGTCCGGAAAACTCTTTGCAAGCCACTACAGCGATCACTGAAACGCCTGAAGTACAGTCGTTTATCGCTGAGCGAAACTTGTCAGTTGAAGTCGTCACGAACTTGATGCTCTGCGACGGTTGCGTAGCCCATCGCTTGCAAGTCAACGGATGAAAAACGGTCATGCGACTTGAATGGAGTCGTCTAGTCAAACGATTCAACTTCGCTTGGGAAAGAGCCATCGCGAACTTCGGAATTGAACTGCGCAACAGCTTTTTGAATCTGCTCCGCGAGATTGGTCATCGGTCGAACGAACTTAGGGACACGACCAGCGGTGAGGCCGAGCAGATCGTTGGTTACCAGCACTTGACCGTCGCAATGCGGACCTGCACCGATTCCAATCGTGGGAACAGATACCGAATCCGTAATCTGCTTGGCGAGATCCTGTGGAACACATTCCATCAAGATGCAGAATGCACCGGCTTGCTGCGCAGCGGTAGCGTCG
>JANPLP010000616.1:0-6630 GCA_031426595.1 Planctomycetia bacterium
GATCCGCTGCTGCAGCGTGATCCCGTTGCAAAGAAAGCAGCCGCCGACGATAAAGCTGCAACCGGAGATCCTGCGACTGAAAATGCCCCAGCTCAGAATGCAACCACCCAGAATCCAGCCGCGGAAAAAGCGACGGGTGCCACCGAACAACCGGTTGCATCCGAAACAACCCGTGAAGCGGTAACCTATCCGGAAAAAGTGGTGACGCTCGGGTCGATGGATCCGACCAAAAAATACAACATGCTGGTGACGCTTAGCTCGCGAGGTGCCGGAGTCATCCGCGCCGAGATGGTGGAACAAAAAGCTTCGGGGCTCTTGAAGCATCGCGCGTTGGAGCATGAAGGCAGCTACCTGGGTTATCTGGCGCTCGTTCCGACCACCAGTGGCGCGCGCATCATGTCCGTTCCACCCGGCAGTCCAGCCGCGCTTGCGAAGTCAACGCAAGCGCCGGGCGGTCTGTTGGTAGATGACATATTGACAGAGATCAACGGGGCTCCGGTCGACTCGATCGCTTCAGCTCAAGCGGTGATGCAAACAATCAAGCCCGGAAACTCAGTCGAGTTAGTCGTGCTGCGATCTGTGGCTGGCGATACGCAGACTTTGAAATTCAATGCGACCACGGTTGAAGCACCGCTGGATGTCGTTCGGACCGAAGAATTTGCGACCGAGATTGTACCCGGCAACAAGCAGCGCCCGAGTTTGCTCACCACCATCGGGTCGCTCAACGGGACTCGTATCCCTGCCGGTAAAGATGTGCTTCCAGCCTTGACGGGGACGCTGTATTCCAACTGGGACGTGAAACTGCTGGACGTGCCCGGTGGCGAAGGCTACGAGTTTCGTTTGCCGCTTGAAGATTACTTAGAACCGACGGGCAGGCCGAAGAAAATTGATCTGATCAAACGCTATCGCTTGATGCCTGCTATCGAAGGTCAAGATGGTTATGTGCTCGATCTTGAAACCGTCATCGTAAATCGCAACGAGCAAGCGGTCGATGTGTCGTTCCGTCAGCAGGGACCGAATGGATTGACGCTTGAAGGATGGTGGTATTCGGTCAAGATCAGTCCAGATTTCTTTTCGGGTGTCGGTCAACGCGATGTGATCTATAGCAGTACCGGGGCTGGTCATAAGATCCTGGGTACGCGAACGGTTGTCGACAATGCGAAGAAAACTCCGCTGCTACCTGACAAGTTGATTTTCTCGGAGGGTGAACCTGCTGAGATGCGAACGATGAAGTACATCGGATTGGACGCGCAGTACTTCACCGCTTCTATTCTTCCGCACGCGGAGTCGCCCGAGGCGCTTACAAATTTGCGTCAAGCTGCTTCAACAGTAATTGCCAACGTGGAAGCGCTGAACAAATCGCAAGTGCAAGGTGCGAATGCCTCGTTTTGGTTTGATACTGCCGAGCAAAATTTGGCGGCGGGATCCGAACTTTCGCAGCGTTATCAAGTCTTCATCGGACCCAAAGACACCGATCTGCTGGCGGCCCATGGGCTTGACCGCGCGATCGAGTATGGATGGTTTCCATGGGTGGCAAAGCCCTTATCGGCGATCTTGCACTTCTTTTATGCGATCGTTCGCAACTACGGACTAGCGATCATTATGCTGACCGTGATGGTTCGCGGAGCTATGTTTCCGCTGGGACGAAAAGCCGCGATGAGCGCTCAGCGCATGCAGGAGATGCAACCTGAGCTGAAGAAGATCAATGAGATGTACAAAGACAACATGGAGAAACGCGGCCGCGCCATGCAAGAGTTGTACAAGAAGCACAACTTCAAACCGCTCGCAGGCTGCTTGCCGATGTTTATTCAGTTGCCGATATTCATCGGACTTTACCGCTGCTTGAGCGTCGATATTTCATTGCGACAAGAACCGTTGATTCCAGGCATCGATTGGTGCTCGAATCTGGCCAGCCCCGACATGCTTGTCAACTGGAGCAGTTGGATGCCAGATTTCATCGCTGGTCGTGGCACGGGCTGGTTTGGTCCGTACTTCAATATCTTGCCATTGGTGACCGTCGCGCTATTCCTGCTACAGCAAAAAATTCTGATGCCGAAAGCGACTGATGAACAGACTCAGATGACCCAAAACATGATGCAGATCATGACCGTCTTCATGGGTGTTTTGTTCTTTAAAGTACCCAGCGGCTTGTGCATCTACTTCATCACGTCCAGCATCTGGTCGCTGGTGGAACGCAAGTTAGTCAAACGTTTCACACCCCCTCCATCCGCAATGCCTGCTGTGGTGGCCCCAACCAAGCCCATCGAACCTGAACCAAATCGCAAGAACAGGAATCGTCAACCTGCTGAGCCCGCCCCGGAGAAATCCGCGACCAGAACGCGGCTCGACGAACTCCGCGCGATGCTCGAAAAACCGGCGGTTCGGTCAGCCACGCAGCGCGATAGTCGTAAGGACAAGGACAAGAAACGCCGCAAATAAGCTCCGCTTGCGACCGCTCCCCTTGGTCACCGAACTCGGGAATTCGCTGCGAATTGCACCGATTCCGAAAATCATTAGAAAAATCAGCCAAAATCGAGCATTGTTGATTTGCAGTCACTTTGTTCCTACCGATATACTAAGGGTGGAACTTAGGGGCTCGCAGCTACTATCCGCAAGCAACTTTCGCAAAGGTTTGAGCTTATGGACCAGATTCGCAAGCAATCGCGTATTGCACGTCGTCGTCTAATCACGGAGCGATTTTTCGGTTACTTGCCCTGGACGCTGTCCTTTGGGTTGTTGCTGGCAGTGATTGCCATTGCATTGCCGAAGCTGATGTATCTGCAAGTAGACAACATTATTTGGTTCGCGAGTTGGGCAGGCGGATCCGCGGCTCTCGCACTGATCGTCAATTCTGTGCTGACCTTCGTTGGCCGACCCTCGCTAGCCGATGCTGCGTTTGAGATCGATCGCCGCTTTGGACTGCGAGAGCGTCTATCAAGCGTGCTCGTGATGTCAAAGGAAGATACCGAGACGGAGCTTGGACAAGCACTGGCAGCCGACGCGCAGAAGCGGGCAGAGAAACTGGACGTGCGCGACAAATTCCAATTTGGCCTGCGACGCGGACTGATGTTGCCCTTGATCCCAGCGTTGATCGGCGCGGTGCTTTGGTATGCTCCCAACCGAGGAGCGCCCGAGGAAGTGGCCACCAAAGATTCCAAGGTTACGGTGCAGCAGATCAAAAACTCGACAAAGCCGCTGCTCGCACAGATTAAGAAGAAACGTGAGCAAGCTGAGAAAGAGGGACTGTCTGAATTGGACGTTGATTTCTTCAAGAAGCTCGAAGGCGAACTGGCAAAAATTCAGAAAGATGCAAAGCTCGATACCAAGCAGTCGCTTGCAAAACTGAATGACATTAAGGAACAGCTTGAACAGCGCCGCAATGAAATGGGAAGCGCTGAAAGCCTGAAACGCAATCTTCAAAACCTTGAAAAGTTTGAAGCAGGTCCGGCGGAGAAATTGGCTGAAGCATTGAAGCAAGGTGATTTCGAGAAGGCTGAGGAGTCGCTTGAAGAGCTGATGAAGAAGATGCAAGCCGGCGAAATGAACGCAGCTGACATGGAAAAGATGCAAAAACAACTTGAGAAGCTCGAACAAGCGATGGCAGAAGCCGCTCAGGCCCATGAACAGAATAAGCAGTCGCTGAAGGAGCAGGTCAAGCAGGCGGAAGCGGCCGGTGATATGCAGAAGGCCGCACAGTTGCAGCGAAAGCTCGAGCAGGCTCAAGCACAAGATGCTCAGATGGCTCAGATGCAGCAGATGGCAGATGCACTTTCCAAAGCGCAGCAATCCATGAAGGAAGGTGATCTTCAATCGGCCAAGGAAGAACTCGGCAAAATGGCCAGTCAGCTTCAAAAGATGAACCAACAAGATTCGGAGCTGAAGGATCTCGACGAACTGATGGACAGCCTCTCGAAATCGAAATCGCAGATGACTTGCAGCGAATGTGAAGGAGCGGGTTGTACTAAGTGCATGGGATCGATGGGGAAGATGGGAAAAATGCCGGGTCGTGGTCAGGGCGAAGGCCAGGGTGAAGGGGAACGCGATGAAGAAGAGAACGATGTCGATTCGTTCGACTCCCGCGTTCGCGACAAAATGAAAGTCGGCGAAACGGTTTACGGGGGGAAAGTCGGTGGCGAGAATCGCAAAGGAACGACCCAAGTGGAAGTCCAGGATGCCGTGCTTAGCTCTTTGGCAGAGGAACCTGAAGCGCTCGATGATACGCCGCTCCCTAAAGCTCAGCGCGACCATACCCGTGAATACTTCAATGCAGTTCGCGAAGGCAAGAACTAGCTGTTTCGAAGCTATCTACCAAAGACATCGCCCGTAACAGACGGTTGGAGAAATCCAACCGCTGTTTACAAGCCGACATGGTTGCAAAGGTCTTGTCGATATACTTCTCATACATGTCTTTCAAGCGTTCTGTGCGGACCACTCTATTAAATTGCTCATGGAGGCAAATTGCCCGTGGAGGTGGCTGGATTTGCAGCGGTCTTTCCTGACCCTCAGCAGGGAGCAAACGAGGTAGCAGTCGCTTGCGATTCCGGCATTTTCGCACCAACCGCAAAGTGATCTGCTGCAAAGTGGCGGGAAACTGCCGCTAACGGCCCCGCTGGCGACGTGTGGGGATTAGCATGGACTAGGTGTAACTTTGATTGAAACGTTTTATCAGGTCTTGAAACTGCAATGACTTCTGTTCGCTGCTTGCTTGTTTACCCTGAGTTCACACTTCGTTCCTTCTGGAACTTTAAAGCGACCTGCGATTTGCAGGGTGCGAAGTATCCGGCAACACCGCTGGGCTTGATTACCGTGGCGGCGATGCTTCCAAAGGATTGGAACGTGCGCTTGGTGGACTGCAATGTGGAGTTATTGAGCGACAGCGACTTGGAATGGGCGGATGTCGTTTTCACTGGCGGCATGCTACCGCAGCAGATGTCGGCTCTAAAGATTATCGAACGCGCTCAGCAGCAAAAGAAGCCAGTTGTTGTCGGGGGCCCAGATGCAACTTCCAGTCCCCACATTTACGCACATGCGGATCATCTGGTGCTCGGGGAAGCGGAGTTAACGCTGCCAAGGTGGCTAGAGGACTTCCAGCAAGACGCGGCTCTCGCACGCTATGAACCAGGACCCGACAAAGCGGATGTGACCACGTCGCCGACGCCCCGCTTCGACCTGCTCAAATTGGATCGCTATCTGTTTCCAGGCGTACAGTTCGCCCGCGGTTGTCCCTTCATGTGCGAGTTCTGCGACATCATCGAGTTGTTTGGTCGAGTTCCTCGGCTTAAGACTCCGGATCAATTGCTTCGAGAGTTAGACGCCATTTACGCTTTAGGTCACCGTGGATTGGTGGACATCGTTGATGACAACTTTATCGGTAATAAACGGGACGTGAAAAAGTTCCTGCCGAAGTTGATCGCATGGCAGGAGAAACACGGGTACCCGTTCGAGTTTGCGACGGAAGCTTCGGTGAATCTGGCCGCGGACGAAGAACTCCTCGGACTGATGCAGCAGGCGAACTTTGCGACGGTCTTTGTTGGAATAGAGTCGCCCGATGAAGAGACGCTTAAACAGACTCAAAAAGCGCAGAATACCAAACGCGAGTTATCTGAAAGCCTGCACAAGATCTATTCATATGGCATGTGGGTTAGTTGCGGATACATAGTGGGTTTCGATGGCGAGCGAGGCAGTGTGTTCCCGGGAATTACAGGCTTGATCTCCGCAAGCGCCACACCGATCGCCATGGTGGGATTGCTATTCGCGCTCCCGGGAACTCAATTGACCCGTCGACTAGCGAAGGAAGGACGACTGCACGAAAGTTTTGATCGCGTTCAGGAAGATGTATTTCAAAGCGGCGATCAGTGCTCATCGGGCCTTAACTTTGATACAAAACGCCCGAAGCTTGACATCCTGCGCGACTACAGAGGAATCATTGAACAGATTTACTCGCCCGCCCAGTACTTTGACCGCGTCGGACGCGTCGCCGAGAGTTTAAATTGCTCGAAGAAAAAATTAAAACTAACTTGGAAACATTGGCTTCGTGACTTGCGTGGCCTAAGTCGCATCATTTGGCGGCAAGGGATCAAAGCCCCCTACCGCGCGCTGTTTTGGAAGACCTTTATCACTACGATGCGCAAGAACCCGCGTTCCATGCGCTATTGCATCAATCTAATGGCGTTTTACCTGCACTTCGGTGAATTCAGCCAGTATCTACTCGGCCGCATCGACTCAGCGATCACGATGGAAGAAAAGAGTTTGCTCCGTCGCCAGGACCAGCCAGCCGACGTCGTAAGTCAACTTGCACGTTTGCCCATCGCGTGATCTGCGACTTCAAGGCTGCAATTTTGACCGGGCAGTAGCGATTCAAGACAATTTGTTTTTGAGTGCGTTCTCGTCCTCACTTTGCTTCGTAATCAACTTCGCTGCCGATGTCTTACTTCGTTTCAGGGCGCGCACGCGTGCAAGGTCGGCGCGGGCGGCGTTGGCCAAAATGTTAGCTGCGGTCGCGATTGCAACACTTGTGTGGTTCTCTGCGCAGGGTAAAGGTTGATTCATAATCACGTTAGGTCTGCCTCAAAAGAGTTGGTCGCGGACAGCACCCAGTCCAGTCTGCTGTGACCTATCGGATTCTTAACT
>JANPLP010000617.1:0-6016 GCA_031426595.1 Planctomycetia bacterium
CAGCTTAAATTTTAGGGTTGATCGTAGTTGATCGTATTTGGGTGGCACGCCCTGAGGCTTTGCGAAGGGCGTGCTTTTGAGCGACGTTAGCCACGCCCTTCGCAGTGCCTCAGGGCGTGCCACCCTAAAATTTAAGCTGGACAAAGCACTAGCCTATTTCTGCAGATAAAACAGAGACAACTTCAGCCCCATCAAGCCCCACACCGCCATCGCCACGGGGACGGCATAGGGAAGCTTGTGAGGTTGCCTTTGCAACTGGTCTGGTACTCCGTCAGAAACTGTCGGAATACGTTGCGACTTCGTCACAGGCTGCAACCCGGTCACTTGATCGCGTTTTTTTCCAAGCACGAGAGTTGCCGCCAAGCACAACACGGTTAGCACGCCACTAGCCACAAACGCCATTAGCGTCCATTGCGGACCGAGCCAGGCACCCACGGCCCCCATAAGTTTGACGTCTCCACCTCCGCCTCCTCCCACCAGCCACAGGATGAAGAGTATTCCAAAACCTGTGGCAAAGCCGCTCAAGGAAAATAGGCAACCTGCCCAACCCCCAAGGCTGACATGAAACGCAATGGCTAGCACAAGTGAAGCCACATTCAACAGGTTGGGAATCCGACGGGTTCGCAGATCCCATCCCATGGCCAGGGAAGTGAACGCAATGAGCGCTAGCGACTGAACGAGCAGCGGGGACATACCATCTCCTTGAAGGCTTCAGCCTCGTGAAACACACAGCCAGCAATCCACGCATGGCGAACGTTAATGTCGCTTCGCCATGCGATGGATACTAGTCAAGTAGCGCGTTCCACTTGATATGGGAACTCGCCACCGCAAATTAGCCAGCCGTCATTAAATCCCGGAACCTTCGGGAGTCGCTGTGATTTCATTGGCGCCAGTGGCGGCAACGCGAACGATGCAGCCTTCATCCACCAAGATAACGTCGTCGGCGACATCGCAGAAATCGGTGCTGTCGGCGTGGTGCGTGCCGGCCACCGACGCACCGTGACCGGTCATTCCGTTCACAAGGTAGCCTTGATTGTATTCGTTCACTGCGCTGCCGATATCTGCAAGTTCGCTCGACACGCCGTCACGGGCAGCCGCTAAACCGACGATCATGCCGATCGCGACGATCGAACTCATAAACACCAATTCGGCTGAAAGGACCAATCCGGCATCATCATTCCATAAACGTTTCATACAATTCATCTTCATCATCTCCTTAACGTTTTTTCAATAGGGGCTTACGTTAACACAACCGAAGGCGAGAATCGTCCACGCCATTGTGCCAGGCTGTCGTCATTCGACATGACTTTCGGGTGCTGCTAGCAATCCCGATGGGCCTGAGGTGTGCTTATTCTTTGGTAATCGGCGGGTGGCTTCTCACAAATGAAGCAGTACTTCCTGGCGTGTTGCAACCGTCAGGAGAGGTTTTTCGTGATACGGCGGAACAACTCTGTCAATGAACAAAACCGTTGGTATCCGTAGAGTGTCTGTTGCTGGTTCTGTCGATTGGGGGAAACAGGCAAGGATTCCTTTGCGCCTGGCTTTTGATAGCCTAACCAATGCAAAGGTGTCGGACTCCGTCTTGAGCTTTGTTGTCGCCAGTCGCCGGAATTGGCAAAAACGGAAGGTCAATCCGAATGTGCTTGATGTGCATACAGATATGCGTCTCAAGTGCGAGATTCCAATTTGCCGATAGGATCCGAAACTAAAGATATTTCGAATCCGCCGTTTTAATCGGCCCTCGGACCACTTCGCTCAAGGTTGTCTTCGTGATCGCGATAATCCGCAAAGCCACGCGAAGAAGAAGCAATCGCCGAGCGGTGGTGATGCTGGAATTGATCCTCGCACTGCCCCCGCTGCTGATCGTCGTGATGGCGATTATCGAATTCGGGTTGCTGTTCTCGAATGAACAAATTGTGGAGATGGCCAGTCGAGCGGGGACTCAAAGTGCATCGGAGCTGACTGTGTTGCCCGTGACCGGAGCAGTCCCGGTGGAAATCTCGAATGCCGTCGCCACGGAAATGGCTCGGATCGGCATCGCGCGCTATCGCATCCGGCTGGAACATAATGTGAACCCGGCGGGGACTCCGGTCACGTTGGCGACTCCGGTCGTGTTGCAGACGACGTTCGGCACCGGTCCGCTGACGACTCCCTCGGTTCCCGCTGTCGCGGTTACGAGCGGTGAGCCGTATGTGCGAGTGACAGTTGTCGTCTTCACCACCGATCTGACGCCAAATCTGATGACCAACTATTGCTTCGACCTGACCGGCCGCGTCTCTGCGCAAACCAAGCTGCGGAGACACGTGCCATGAGAACTCTCGGCTACGCAGCAGTAAGCGGTGTTTGGTCGCGTGACCACAGTCGGTCGCGGACCGGAAGCATATAGTTTTCCAATTCATCAGGTGTAGTACGTTTGCAAAATTTGCCCCCGCTTAGCGCCTGCTTTTGTTATTAGCAACGCGCTAAGATTAAGGTGCTGGCGGTTGTCCACGTGTCGAGCCGAATCGGGCGTGCTCTTCAATTCTATTACTCCCTGCAACTTTGCCTCATGCATTCGAAACTCTCGAGCGTAACGCTTTTCAGCTAGGCAATCTGGAGGCGAGATAGCTTGCTGTAGCACAGGCTTCTAATAGCGGGCTATCTTCGTTCCATTCGACCTACTCGCACTAGTAAGCCCCCCTCGTCCTCGTTGTGCACTTGCCGCTAGGGTTCCCGATCCACACGACAACCCCCTGGCAGGACAATTGTCCCCTCTTCGGTTCTGCACCCCTAGCAGGTAACACAGCGCAGCGCGCTACTTTTATGCTGTTTAGCTCCGGATCCCATGATTCAAATCTCCAGTCATTTGCGAAAAATCACCGACGATTTCGAAAGCTAGCGTTCCGAATAGGTGACAGTTGCTTTGTAGCGTGCGGCGATCGTATGAACCCGAAAAATACAATTTTTTAGCTCCAGTTGCGCTATAGCGCAAACGATATCAATAAAGCGAAGCCAAATTGGCGGGTTAATGTCTTGAGTTAAACTTTTCTACCGTGGATGGGTGCGTGCGTATGCCGAGATTTCCGACGACAAAAAGGCGCCCGCCAATTTGTCGGGCTCGCACGCAACTACTAGGACCTTGTCTGTTTTGGGTGATTATAGTTGGAACAGCACACGAGGGATTAGCTCAGCCTCAGCACTATGCTTCGGCAAGTTTTTCGCAAACGCCAGACCAACCTCGCCCCGAACCTGAGCTCGTAAATACGCCCGCTGCAGTCCCTTCTCAAACGCCATTTTCATCCAGCTTGTCGACCCCGTATGCAACGGCATTAGACACAGATCCAAGCATGACGAGCCCGTCAGCAGCTTGGTGGCTTCCTTCAGTTCAATCCTCACTGCGTTATCCGCCTGCCGAGGTGGTCGTTCCGATTACGCTCGAAGGCTTAATCATCCAAGCCCTCAAGCATTCCACGCAGGTAAAGGTTTATTCCGACCTTCCTATCATTCGTGGCACCTCGGTTTTAGAGGCTCAGGCAGCGTTTGATCCAGCCGCATTCTGGGATACGCGATGGGACAGCCAGAGCGATCCAGTCGGCAGCACCCTGACCACGGGCGGCGCTCCGCGTTACGAAAACAATCAGCTTACGACTGCTGCCGGTCTGCGGAGACGGACCACGACCGGCGGCCGCATGGAATTGTCACAGCGAGTTGGATTTCAAGACACCAATTCGAACTTTTTTGTTCCCGACCCGCAGGGAACCGCCAAGTTAGTGATGAACTTCACACAGCCTTTAATGAGAGGGCGCGGACGGGAATACACACAAAGCATTACTGTGCTTGCGATGATCGACAAAGACATCGCTGAAGCAGAATTCTCTCGTCAACTGCAGTCCCACTTGCTAGAAATTTGTCGTGCTTATTGGGGGCTGTTCCTAGAGCGTTCGCTGCTTGTCCAAAAGCGACGTTCCGTTGAGCGTGCCGAATTCGTTCAGCACTTGCTGCAAGAGCGCGCGTCGATCGATGCGGTTCGTCCTCAACTTCAACGTGCCGCGGCTGAGATTGCGATTCGTCAGGCGGACCTCGTTCGTGCAGGACTTGCGGTGCAGAATGCGGAGGCCCGAATTCGCGTTCTCGTCAACGATCCCGCGCTCGGGAATTCGCTGGGGAATTTGGAGCTCATTCCGGTGGATTTGCCGTCCGAACAAACGTGTCAAATAGAGCTTGCGCAATCGCTTGCCCTGGCTATGGAGAATCGACCTGAGATCACGCAAGCCATCGATCAGTTAAAGGCTGGCAGCGTGCGACTCGAGGTATCCAAGAATGACCTGATGCCTTTATTGAATCTGGTTGCGGAAGCGTATCTTTCGGGTCTCCAAGGGGGCGGTAGTATCGGTGACGCACTTGGTGAACAGTTCCGCGATGGACGACCCAGTTATGCAGTAGGAATTCAGTATGAGATTCCAAGAGGCAATCGGGCCGCTAAAAGCCGCAATGAGCGTCGACAAATAGAACTTCGACAACTGCAACAGCAGTTTCATGTTACTGCTCAAACCATGCGGCTCGAGGTGGAGGTCGCTGTCCGCGAACTGCAGACGGCGTACACCGACATGTTGGCTCAAAAGCGCGGGGTAGACGCTTCGACAGCACAACTTGAATTCCAACAAAAGCGTTGGGAATTGATTCCCGATGAAGAAGGTGGCGCTGCCTTAAAGCTCGACAATCTGCTCGTCGCTCAAGAAAGGCTTGCGCTGACGGAGAACGCACATACTCAAGCTTGGATAACTTACAACCTAGCCATGGTAAATCACCTCCGCGCAACGGGCGAGATGCTCACTGCGAATGAGATTCATTGGGAGGACTACGTCAACGACTATGATCGCACGACTCAGCGACAATTGTTCAAGGGTCCGATGTATCCGGAACTTCAACCTTTGGAGTCGACAGCCCCATGACCTCAAATGGTTGGTTGAACAGTTTTCAGTCGATTATCCTCGTGGCATTACTCAGTCTTGTCGTTGACCACCAAGCCAACGGCGGTGACACGGCTTGCGACTCCCTTGCAGAGGTTTTGCCCCTGCAAAGTGTTTTGAACTCAAGCAAGGCCAGCCAAAACCCAAACTCAGACGACTCAGCGTCTGCAGCGCTCTCCGATGAGCAGCCTTCTGCCGCTGATTGGAATGTTTGGTGGCATGCAAAGATTGTGGAACCATGCCGTCCAGATGCTACTTTAATTCCGCTTTCACTGGAGTCGCTTCTCGTACGCTGCGTCGCTCATTCTCATCAAATCAAAGTATTTGCAGACTTACCGCTCATACGGCGAACTGCCATAACGGAAGCCAACGCAGCGTTCGATACGACCTCATTCTTTAACTCCAGGTGGGATGACTCCGTTGATCCAGTCGGCAGTACGCTGACCGGAGCTGTGGGAAGGTACAAGAACCAACAGCTACAAAACTCCATTGGTTTGCGAAAACGTACCGTGACCGGCGGCGTTCTCGAAGGGAGTCAACAATACGGCATTCAAGAGTCGAATTCAGCGTTTTTTATACCGAACCCTCAGGGGACATCGAAACTTAAACTCAGCTATACACAACCCTTGTTGCGCGGCAACGGACGGCGGTACAACTCGACCCTGACCTGCCTAGCAATTTACGATACACAAGCGGCCAAGCATGAATTCGCAAGGCAAATTCAGTCCCACCTCACAGAAGTGACGCGCGCTTATTGGGGCCTGTACGTCGCGCGTGCGACTCTCCTCATTCGGCAGGAGTCGCTGGGCAATTCACAGCAACTTCTGGATAGTCTTGAAAGCCGCGCCGAGCTGGATTCGGTCAAGCCACAAATTTTGCGTGCTATCGCGGAAGTTGCAGTCCAAGAATCGGCTGTCAACCGAGCACAGATGAGTGTACTCGCATTGGAAGCGCGCATCCGCTCCTTGGTCAATGACCCTGAATTGGGAACCGGCGAATCCGTTGAACTCCTACCTATCGACGCTCCCTTCCTAGAGGCACCTTCGATCGATCTTCAAGAATCTTTG
>JANPLP010000618.1:0-11949 GCA_031426595.1 Planctomycetia bacterium
AGCGGCTCGATCAATTCCACCACAAACTCGCTGCTGTACTACAACAACGATCTAAATGATGGCGGCAAGTACTTGCAGCAAACAGCCTTGGACGGTTTCACCGCGCCGCTGCTGCTAAGTGCCTTGGGACTTTCCGCTGGACCGCACACCTTAAAGATTGTGGTTGCGGATACCGTCAATCAATTGACCGACAGTGCTGTCTTCATTCGCTCCGCATCCGTTGGTACCACCACTCGTCCCCGTACGTTCGGTGGTCTGCAAGCGATTTATCACACTGGAAGCAGTGACCAGAACACCAATCGCGATCAGGGTCAAGTTCTGATCCAGAACAACTTCATTCGTTACTCCCGCGATTACGCGGTGGTTACGGAAGCCGGTTCGCGACTGCAAGATCCGCGCGATCTATTGACTAACATCGCGCCGAACATGGCCGTGAACAACTTCAACGTCATGTCGAACATTCCAGCACTCGCTGGTAACTCGCCAGGTGCAGTTCGCAACCTCCGTGAGATCAATGATGCACAGCTTGGTGGCATCAACACGGGTATCGTGATCAGCAACAACATCATGGAAAGCGGTGGATTGGGTGGGGTTCGCATCGCGGGTGAAAACCCGATCTATATGATCAGCCCAGCCTTCATGCCTGGCCCATCGACCGACACACCACCGCTCATTTCAACCGACTCAGCAACGACTTCCAATACCGCACCGCTAGATCACTTTGGATCATTCGTTGACGACAGCGATTGGTTGGTGATCGACGCAGGTCGTACTCGTGTCCAGTTTGAATTCGAAGATTTGGCGGGAGCTCCCACTGGTGGGCCAACCTTTGGTAGCGGAACGGTTCAAGGAAACGGTTGGGAAGATACAAGTGTTCCGATTTATTACCGTGAAGACGGCGGCGCTCAGTACTTGCGACTTCCAAATACTGCGCCGGGTTACAGTGCGCTCGAACTGCTGCAATCGATGCGTGACTCGATTTTCGGAAGTATTCTGGTAACCAACGGAACGACCGAGAATATTCGTGCAACGGTTGCTCCGGCTCTAACTGGACTGCTCTCGCACCGCACCACGGGTCGCACAGGCTATATCAACTTCTATCTGTCGCCAGCCCTGTACCTCGAGGGTATCAGCAACGTTAATTTTGTTAATCGAGCTGGTGGTGGCAATCCATTCGACATTCGCCGAGTGGATATTGCTGACACACCGCAACCGTTCGTGCGTGTCATCAACAATACGGTCTATGGCAATGACGGCCGAGCCAGTTTCTCACCTGACACTACCGTCAGCGAACCGAATGATACGATCACGACCGCAGTCGACACTTGGCAAGGAACCGCACACAATCCGATTTCGTTTACGATGACGGCATCGATTGGTGACAGCTCGCAGTTCCAGGCTCCACCTTCACACGATGTAGACCTGTACAAGTTCAAACTCGATGCAGGTGAGCGCGTCAAGATTAACGTTGACACACTCAACCCTGTTCCTGCCTTGGGACTGGATTCCGTGTTGCAAATTTTCGATGCTAGCGGCCGTCCGCAAGCATTCCTAGATTCAGCTACCGGAGTGCTCACCACGATCAGCGATAACTCGTCGGCTCCTGGCGAAACAGTTCGCCTGGATCCGTACATCGATTTCACCGCTACCAAGTCCGGTGTTTATTACGCTGCGGTCAGTGCGAAGAACAATGACAAGTTCGATCCGCTCTCCTTGGGCAATCGAGTCGCGGGTAATTCCATCGGTCAGTATACGATCAACTTGAGTGTGCTCCATCCTCAAGATTTCACTATTACAGTGCAGGATCAAGCAGCTTATGCAGATGGTGAAACATTCACGATCTTCCAGGTGCCAGACTTCGTAAATTCTACGGTCAGCTCTCGAACTTTCGAGTTCACTCGAACTGGCGCGGTTGCAGCCGGTAATATTCCAGTTCGAATTGGAGCCGAATACCGCGCGCCTGACGTGGCACGTGCGATCGCGGGTGCAATCAATGGAATCAATAGCGGCGGACCAGTTCTCCCCAATGCTCAGGCTTTGGCAAACGGTGCGTTTGGCACTGCGAGTCCGCTAGCACCTGTAGTTGCAGTGTCGCTTGGCGGCGCCGACGGCGTAGAAGCGGGATTGACTTTGTTCCCGCGCCGCAACGACGGGGTTCAACCGACGCATTCGTCGAATGGCATCGGCCATGATCGCCAAGCGTCAGGAGGTTTGTCAAACACATCACAGGGCAACGGAACAACGGAGCGTTTTGTAGTCGTCAAGAATGCGGCTTACATCGTGAGCAACGGCAATATTCTTGTGGATCCAGATTTCAATGCGAACAACAACTTGGACCAACTGCTTCCAGAAACTGGAATCCTGGTTTCTGAAGGTGCCAATCCAACTTTGATGAACAACGTCTTCGTCAATGTTCAAACACCGATTGTGCGCGATGAGACACGTGTAGCCAGCGCTGCTCCAGCCTTTGGCAATCGAAATCCCGTTCCGTTCAACACGGGTGTCAATGTTCATCCGAAGTTAGGCGAAGTGATCATCGGTGGTTCGATCTATCAGTACGCCGAACCTCAAGCGGCTCGTAACCGGCTAGGCTTTGGTATCGAAGCCTCGCCCACAAATCTTCCCAATACGGGCTTGGACTTTAATACAACCGTTCCAGCGGGCGTTCAGATTTTTGTGAATGCTCAAGGGAGCCAATTCCTGCCAGCGGCTCAGTCGCCGATCATAGATAGCAGCCTCGATTCGCTCGAAGAGCGCGAAGCGTTCAAGACGATCAAGCAAGCGATGGAAATTGCGCTTTCTCCAGTGAAGGCACCATCACGCGATGCGACAGGTCAATTGCGAGTGGACGATCCAAGCGTCGCACCACCAAGCGGCTTAGGCGCAGATGTGTTTAAGGATCGTGGAGCACTGGATCGCGCGGACTTTGTCGGTCCTTCAGCGCAAGCTGTGCGGCCGTTGGATAACGATTCGGGCAATGTCGACACGGACAAATCGGTTTCGGTCATTCAACTGTCGGGCGGCGTTTATCCAGAATTCCGCATTCAGTTGGTCGATGGATTTGAGATCGCCGATCCGTTCCCCGGCATTGGTATCGACGATTCGACGATTGTAGGTCCGGATATTCCGGGAGTGCGATTGACTGGCGCCGCAGTGACTCTGTTCGAGAACGGTCGCGTGCTGCAAGAAGGAATCGACTATCGCTTTAGCTATGATTCGACGACCAATGAAGTCATCCTGACGCCGCTCGCCGGAGTTTGGAAAGACGGTCGCGTGTACGAAGTGGCGGTCAACAATAAGAATCGCTTTGTATTGACCGCCCCTGCAGGTGATCAGGTAGCCGATGGTGACGTGTTTACGATCACTGACTCGGCGGGTGGTGTGGTTTACTATGAATTTGACAGTGGATATCGACTGCAAGTGCCACAAGGCTTGACGTTGCAGATTCCGTTGGCAGGTGGTGCGACCGGTGGAGTGGCTGATGGAGATCGCTTTACGATCAACACTGGTCTGCAGTCGGTAACATTCGAATTCGACCGCAACGGCAACTTCCTCGCAGGCAATCGCCCCATTCTGTTTACACAGGGTGCTAGCCAATCTGAAATGGCTGTCGCTGTCGTAGCAGCTATCCAAGCGTCCGGTCTGCCGGTGACGCCACGCTTGCTGTCTTCGGGACAAGTATTCCTCGGTGCGGAAGCGGGTGTTCAGTTGGACACAACTTTCACCACCATCAGCCAACCGCCGACCACGTTAGCCTTTAAGATTCCAGCGCTGGGTCCACGTCCTGGTGGTATCGTCGAAGGCCAGACGTTCACGGTCAGTGATGGTCGCCGAACGGTGACGTTTGAATACGACACGGATTCGGTAGTCGCGACTGGCAACACGGCACTGGACTTCCGCGGAGCCGCTACAGTGGCTGACTTGGCACAGCTGACCCGCATTGGGCTAGCCAACAGTGTGCTCAACGTCAATCCGCAAGTGATTGGTAACGACCTTGTCTACATCGGACTAAGTCCCAACGGAAGTGCTTCGATTGGCAGTTCACGTCTCTCGTTGATTGGTCTTGCGCGGACCCTCACCGATGGACAATCGTTCTCGATTACTGCTAACAATGTGACTCAGACATTTGAGTTCGATCGTAGCACCACGGGCCCCGCCGGTGTGCGGCCTGGTAACATTCCAATCGTGGTCAATGTAACCGATACCCAAGACGAAATCGGCGTTAGAGTCGCCACCGCGATCGCCAATGCTGGATTAGGACTGACACCCAATCATATCAGTGATGGGAACATTTCGATCGGTGGTCAAGCGACCGATACGATCAACGTTTCCACCGCTCCGTCGCTCGGTTTGTTCGGCGTTCCGGGTGTGCAAAGCCGGACAAGATTGCAGGTCTTTGGACCATTGTTGTTGACCGTTCCTTCACGCGGTGCCGCCGACATTACTGATAACTCAACGTTCCGAATTACGAACAACAACCAGACCGTTGTGTTCGAATTCGATCGCAACTTCAGCGGCGCATCGCAGCCTGGTAATGTGGTTATCAACTATAACCCACAAAACACTGCGGCTGACATTGCGACGGCCATGGCTGTCGCGATCGGCAACTCGACGCTAGGTATTGCACCTATCAACCTGGGCAACGGAGTGCTGAACCTCGGCAGCTTGCAAAGCAGTCAAGTCCAGGTGCTGGCGAGCCGGTTGACAACCTCGCGTGGCGTTGTGAACGATGGCGAAAGGTTTACTATCAGCAACGGTACTCGGTCGGTAACATTCGAGTTTGAGAATGTGACGTTTGGCAATGGTTTCACAGCCGGCAATGTACCGATTCTGTTCAGTGCTACGAGCACGCCAGACTCTTTAGTGCAGAGCATGAAAGCAGTGATTGAAGGCTCGGGACTGGGGCTGACAACTACAGCACTCCCGAACGGGCTTCTTGAACTGAATGATACTCCCCTTTATCAGACGAACTCTAGCGGCGCTCCGACTTTGATTAAGTCGGGCGTGCCGGGTGGAGCTAACGCGGTCTTCTTTGTTGAGGATGGCAATTTCAGCGGTGCTGACATGATGCGAGCGATTGTCGATGCAATCAACAACTCGCCGTTCACACCGTTGTCGGCCATGATTCGAGCTGGCGATACATTGTTCGTCGAAAACGCGATGTCCGTGAGCTCGGAGATTGAGAATTACTTCCTACGTGGCGTCGCCGACTTGGCTGGCAATCTGCTGAAACCCAACCGCATCAACAATGAAACGCAGTTTACGATTCTGATGCCTGGCGTGCAGCTTGATTACGGCGATGCTCCTGATCCGTTCACAACCACTGGCGGACGCTATCCCACCAAGCATGAGAACGATGGGGCGCGACACGTTTTGGGTGGAACCACTCAGATTCTCTTGGGCAGTTCGATTACTGCGGAACGCAATGGAACTCCGACTCCACAAGCGACCGGTGATGGTGGCGATGATGGCGTTACCTTCGATTCATCGACCTTGCCAAATCGTGGAATGTTCAATCGCAACATCTTCACCAGCGTGACCGTAACGATGTCCAATCCCGGTTATGTAGATGCTTGGATTGACTTCAACGCGGATGGTGATTGGGATGATCCGGGCGAAAAGATTCTTGATGCGGTGCGATTCAACAGCTCCGCGCTGACACGCACGTTCCAAGTACGTGTGCCAGAGACCGCTCCGATCCCGCCAGTGCAGACCACTACCTTCGCTCGTTTCCGTTCAAGCGGTACCGGAGGTTTGATTCCGACTGGTTTGGCAGTTGACGGCGAAGTCGAAGACTACGCAGTGATCATCGTCCCAGGTACGCCACCGACTGCGATCAACGATACATACACCTTCAATGAGGACACCACGTTCTCGACGACTGATGCGAGCGGATTGTCCAGTCCAGGCTTTTTGATCGATGACGGCATTGCTGCCAATGATCAAGATCCAGAAGGCGGCCCATTGGGAGTTACTTTGCTGACTTTCCCGCAGCATTCCGCTCAGTTCAACTTGAATTCAGACGGAACGTTCACTTACCGCCCAATCGCTGACTTCAACGGGGTCGATACCTTTACCTATCGCGTTAACGACGGTGTGCTCACCTCGAACAACATTGGTACCGTTACGATTGTTGTCGCAGAGGTAAACGATTCACCTGTTGCAACCAACGACGTCGCGACCACCGATGAAGACGTTGTACTCAACTTGAGCGAGGCGAGCTTATTGAGCAATGACTCCGCGGGACCAGCCAACGAAGCTTCTCAGACGATCCGGATCACGGGTGTATCGCCACTCAGCGTGAAAGGGGGCACGGTCCGCTTGGATACGGCGAATGGACGTGTAATTTACACACCACCTTCAAATTACAGCGGAGCGGATTCGTTTACTTACACGATTACCGACAATGGAACGACAGGTGGAGTGTCAGCGCCACGAAGTGGGTCGGGTATCGTAAACCTCACCGTTCTCGATAAGAATGACGCGCCGATCACCCAGCCCAAGAGCCGTACGATCGCTGAAGACGCATCGGCAGATTTTACGATCAACGAGTTGATCCTGGGTGATCTGCCAGGACCACTCGACGAAGCAAATCAGGGATTGGCGTTCCGCGGTGTGATCGCGACCAGTACCAACGGGGGCACCGTCTCGGTGACCAACAATGTAGTTCGCTACACTCCAGCGAAGGACTTTAACGGTACCGATACCTTCTTCTACGAAGTCATCGATAGCAATAATAGTGACCCGAACTTCGTGCCGATGATTGGGCGTGGCACGGTGACTGTAACGGTGATTCCAAGCAATGATGCCCCGGTAGTGCGAACGCCGCCTATCGGTACTATCACGATGCTGGAAGATGAAGCGACTCGAGTCATCGACTTGAATACGGTTTTCTTTGATGCCGACGGTGATTTGCTAACCTTCACGGTATTGCCGGGCCACAACACCGCGATAGTAACACCAGGCATCAACGGCAGCCTGTTGAATTTGCAGTTAGTTCCGGACGCAAACGGCACGACAACCATTCGAGTGCAAGCGGAAGATTCAACGAGTGGAAGCGTCATCGGCACCCTCACACTTGTTGTGACCGCACAACCTGATGCGCCTCGTCTCGTTCGAGCTTTGAATGACATCACTACAGCAGAGGATGTGAATCCAGCGAACGTGGCTCTGACACCGTTGTTCTTCAACGATCCGGACATTGCCAACGGGGACGTTTTGTCCTACTCGCTAACGAACTCGAACCCGTTGTTGGTAACGCCTACAATCAGTTCCTCGGGCGTCATGTCTTTCGTATTAGGCCAGAATCGGTCGGGCATCGCTGTTCTGGTGGTGCAGGTTGCAGATTTGAGCGGACAGACCGTTAACGATACGTTGACTTTGACCGTTACTCCTCAGAACGACGCGCCTATCGGCGTGGCGGATAGTTACACCGTCCCTCGTGGAACGACACTAACCACCACAGATCCTCGAGGAGTGAACGCCAATCCGTCCGACAACGGCGTGCTGGCGAACGATACGGATGCAGAAGGTTCGACACTGACCGCACGAGTCATCACCCGTCCAACCCGTGGTACGCTGACATTGAATTTGGATGGAACGTTCAGTTACGTCCACAACGGTCAATCGCAGATTACCGATACGTTTACCTACGTGGCCAATGATGGAACGATTGACAGTGCACCGATTACGGTCACATTGACTATCGGTCAAGCTCCACCACCATTGCATCAGAACCCGCAAGTCGTTCGAGGCGAGGATGGGGCAACGGGTCATCGCGACGTGAATGCAGATGGATTCATCACGCCAATCGACGCGCTGCTAGTCATTAACTTCCTGAATACCAACGGCAGCCGACCTGTCGCTGGCCTGCCAGCACCACCTCCGTACCGCGATGTTAGCGGCGACAATATTATCTCCGCTTTGGATGCTTTGATTGTCATCAACTACCTGAACTCTCGAACTCGTTCGGGCAGTGGTGAAGGGGAGATGCAGGGTGAGGGCGAACTGGCGCAGTTGATGGCGCCAATCGATGTGGGTCGCGGCATGAGCACCTCTATCGGAGTACGAACCATTGAGTTGTCCGAAGACGAGTTCTATGGCCCTGTGCAGCCGGCTGAGCCTGCAGAAGACTTCTTCGCAGAAGTTGGCTCCGACGCATGGGGAATGGTGGATACGTCGTGGCTTAACGAGCGAGACGAGTCCGCAGAAGGTCAGGAAATTCCGGTTGATCTGTCTTTCGCGAGCCTAATGTCGGACCTGGACGAAAATGAGACGACGTAAGTGGTGACAAAATTTGAGGTTTGATCAAAATCAACCCATTAGGGAACTTACAACGCCGGAAAGGTGCCGTTTGGTACCTTTACGCCGTTTGACGTGCTTAAGACAATTATACAGCTCAGAGTTTTTTCATAATTGATGATCTGGAAGGTAAGTCGTATGGCTAGCCACCTCTTTTCTCGGCCGAGTACTGCCAAGTTCGTTTTGCGCAATCGCTTGCGTCGAGTTTTGCTCGAGTCGCTCGAACGTCGCGAACTGATGGCCGCAGATATCTTGGCCTTCGGTGACCTCGGCGCTCCTGTCAGCTACAGCTTGGCAGGTCAAACGTCGCAGCCGCTGGCCTTCCACTCGACGGGTGACTTGAGCGGGATGTCACCGGACGAAGTCACGAGCTATCTAGATAGCACGTTAGGTGCCAACTCGGGTGACGTTACTTCGCGAGCTTGGTTCCCGCTGATCCAAGAGAGTTATTCCAAGTGGAGTCAGCAGAACGGACTCGCGTTCTCTTACACCAGCGGTTTGCTCGCTGAGGGAGAAGGCGGTGGCTTGATCGCTGAAGGCGAAGCCGGCGGGCCGCGACTGCTATCGATCGCACCGAACTCAGGGAACATCTTTAGCTTTAACAATGTCAACACGTTGACCGAAGCGCCGACGGAGCTTGTGTTTCGTTTCGACGGTTCGGCCAGCGGCATCCGCTCAAGCACTATTGCAGGCGGTATTAAGCTGGTTCGCGCGAATCGCGACGGCATTATTGGAAACGGCAATGATCAAATCATTACCCCGGGGTATCTCAGTTTCGGCGATAACAACAAGATTGTTATCATGCGATTTGCGACTACTCTGCCCGATGACCTTTACCGGGTGATGGTTATCGGAACCGACAACGCGACTGTGTCACCTCCTGAAACCGCGATTCGAGCTGATGATAACCGGACGTTAGATGTACGCACTGTTGACTCGACATCGCTCGATCTGACTCGCGATTCGGTAGACTTCAAAATTGAACTCGGCGCTCAAGTCGTTTCTGTTGTGCCCCAACCTGTTGATCGTTTAGCCTCCAATACGGTCAACTTGGTGCAAAGCGGCGGTTCACTCATCCTGCGCGCACATCAAGGTGAGACGACGGACAACGTGGCGGGCAACTCAGTTAGTCTTCGATTGGTTCAGTTCGGGACTGTCAACGATGCGGCTTATGACAAAGCCAGCAATCGCATCACGGTCAGTCTTGTTGCAGGGGCAACCGTCAATGATATTGCGTCAGTTATTGATTCGAGGTTATCAGCCAATTTCTCAGTGCAACCTGGCTCGGTTGTGGGCGGAGCCAATGTTGTCAATGCGTTGGATCTTGGCATACGAACGGTCTCTTTGACCAACTGGGCGTTGGATCCAAAACGTGAGCAAATTCGTGTTTATTTCAATGAAGATGATCTTTTCCCAACCAGGGTCAAGACGGGTGACTTTGCAGTCAACCCAACTGTTGTAGATCCTGCTTTTTATCAGCTCATTCTAACTAGTGACACGGTTCAACCGGGCGATGACCGGATTTTTTCAGCGCAGTCGATCACCTACGATCCGCTTCTCAATTTAGCCACGCTTACATTCGCTCAACCAATCGACCAACTGGCGGGTGCGGGTACCTATCGACTGCGGATTGGTGGTCGCGATGGTGTTGCCAACATCACTGATCCCAAGACTGTAACTCCAGTCAATGTGGCCCCCGATCAAGCCGACAGCTTAAGTGGCGCAAATACAGGTACATTCCCACCTGTCACTTTGAATTCTTCAACGTCGATCATTCTCAACGAGAGCATCGTCACGACTTCGACTGCTGTCCTGCCGCTCGATTATGCTGGGAGCAACTTTGAACCCGGGCATCGCGACGTTCAAGACGAAACGCACATCAATCAGACTGCAGGTGACGCGTCTCCTCAGATCAACACCCAGTTCTATAACTTCGCGCTCAATCGGCCGTACGGGCTTGATGCATCCGGGCGACCTGTCTCCACCACGATCACTTCCGAGCAACTCGCTCGTGTGCGCGAAATCTTCGAGTTTTTCTCGATGACAATGGGTATCGATTTCGTTGAGAGCGAGTCATCGGGACTGACATTTGTGGTGGGTGATTTGTTTCCGGCTGGCGGCACTCAGAGCGGCCCTGGAGGCGTAATTGGTGTTGCGGGGGGCGGGCTGGCGGTTCTAGATGGTGCCGAAGCATGGGACAATAGCTTTGGTGGGCAATCGGGGATTCCTGGTTCACAGAACTTCTTTCTGGTCGCAATGCACGAAATAGGTCACTTGCTAGGGTTTGGTCACGCGTCCGAACTGCCAGTGCTGACCGTGATGGCGGGGAGTGCTATACCGTTTACCGAGTGGTCGTTCCCTGGCGATCATGACGTTGTCCACGGGCAATACATGTTCCGTCCCGACAACCGTGATGTGGATACCTACAAGTTTGTTGTACCCGCGGGTAAGTCCGGAACGTTTAGCGCTGAGACGATTGCGGAGCGCCTCCCCAACAGCAGCAACTTAGACACCTATCTGACGCTGATGAAAGAGACCGCGACCGGATATGAAGTTGTCGCTGTGAATAACGACAGTTTCAGTTCCGATTCGTTCTTGTCGGTTAAATTGACGGAAGGCAATTACTTTGTCAGCGTCACAGGTAAGGGAAATGAAACCTTTAATCCCCTGATTTCCAACACAGGAGATGGTGCGACCAGCCAGGGCAATTACCAGCTCAAAGTTGATTTCAAAGAGGACGTCGGCGCTGCATCGATTGTTGATCCTGCAGGGTCGGCATTGGATGGTGATGGAGATGGACTCGCGGGCGGAAACTTCAATTTCTGGTTCCGAACAGCTGCTCCTGTCGGTGTCGCCGCACCGAACACGCCGAAGACAATCTACGTCGACAAAGGTTTCGCGGGTACGCAGACAGGCAGCCCGTCGGCTCCGATGAATAGTCTCGACTTCAATAGCGCCGTAAAGTGGCCTGTTGGGTTTATTCAACCTGGCGATATCGTGAGAGTTGTCGGCAGTTTGGGCTCAGATCGCTTGCTGAACACAGGCTTGGATAATCCTGCTTACGAAATTGGTCGCGGGGGCGTCGGCAACGCCGCGCTTTCTGACGGTCTGGCACTAGAAGTGCCTCAAGGCGTAACGTTAATGGTCGATGCCGGGGCGATCTTCAAGCTGGGCAATAGCCGCATCGCTGCGGGTAGCTTGGACGCAAGTATCAACAAGAGTTTTTCGTCCTTGCAAGTTCTTGGAACCCCACGTCAAACCGTAAACTTCACTAGCTACAAGGATCAATCGCAAGGAACTGATACGAATCCGCTCACCACATCCCCACAAGCTGGCGATTGGGGCGGAATCGATCTTCGAAACAATGTCGACCGCCAAGAGGGGCGCGGCGACTATGAGCGCAAAGGTATCTTCCTCAATTACTTGTCTTTCGCAGATATTCGTTACGGCGGTGGTCAAATCACTGTGGTTTCGCCAAGCCCGACGATCAATCCGATCAACTTGTCGGAAGCGCGGCCGACACTGCTTTACAACACGATTCGTTTCAGTGCAGATGCCGCTATCGCCGCCGATCCGAACAGTTTTGAAGAGACCCGTTTCACGGAGCCTCGATATCAAATAGCTCAGAGTTTCTTACCGGATTATGAC
>JANPLP010000619.1:0-6308 GCA_031426595.1 Planctomycetia bacterium
AGATTCCCGCGCGACGGAAGGCGGGGTTCACAGAAGCATGCGCTATGGCGGGGTACAAGGCGGGGTTGTATTAGAAATTCCCCTGCCACTCAATCTGACAATAATCCCGAATCTACCTGCCAACCAGAGTAGCAACTAGCAGCTGTGGAAAGGGTCTGAGTCCCGACGGTGGACCATACTGCGGAGGTCGCTGGACGGAGGGTGTATTGGCTTGTGCTACGTCCTCCTGATGGTGGGGTAAGTTTCTGATTCTTTTTAGGCCAGATGGGACACTTTTCAAGTTGTCGAAATATACTGGGTACTTCTAAATTCATCACTCGGCAAAAAATGCGAGGATGTAGGTATGCCATAATCGATGCCCAAGTTCCCAAAGCATAATGAACAAATACAGCTTCGTACTTCCAGTACGCAATGCAGGAAAATATATCCGAGGATGCATCGAGAGCATTTTGGCTCAGACTTACCCTCATTTTGATCTGCTAGTTCTGGAAAACCAAAGTGAAGACGATACTCTTTCGATCATTAATGGCTTTAAAGACACTCGTATCAAAGTGTTTTCGGCTGAAAAAACACTGACGATCGAGGAGAACTGGGGTCGCGCGGCGATAGTAGCCAAGAATGAATACATGACGATTACAGGGCACGACGATGTATTTGACAGGGATTATTTGCAGGTCATGGATAACTTGGTCCGTAGGCATCCACTGGCTTCGCTGTATCAATCGCACTTTCGTTATATCGATCTCAATGGGATGGTCACTGGTAAGTGCACTCCAATGTCCGCGTTACAGAAACCAGCTAAAGCGGTAAGTAATTTTGTCTCGGGAGGAATGGATGTTATCGGTACTGGATTTTTAATGCGAAGCAAGGATTTCGAATTGGCTGGCGGTATGACTCCTTATCCGAACCTCTTGTTTGCGGATATGGAGATGTGGATCGAATTGTCTCGCAAAAGTTATCTCTCCGTTGAACCCCGAGAATTGTTTTCCTTCCGCCGGCATGCGGCGTCGACAACGTCGGGCTCATCAGATGCTAGATTGCTTGCCGCATTCGAAAAGATGGTGCGTTACCTTTCTGAACTGCGAAAAAAGCAACCATGTTTGGCGGAGTCGATTCAATCGAGTGGGCAAAATTTCTTGCTGCAGTATGGCTTGGGGCTGACCCATAACATTTTGCGGACGCCCAAGAAACAGAGAAATACGCCGGATGTGCCGGCCGTGATAGAACAGTTTCGTCAATTTGGAAAATTAATGGGACTGCCGAACTTCGAACCGCTAGCCTGCAAACGACTTCGAATAGGCAAAATTATTGACGAAAATCTGCTTTTCCAGAGGCTCTACCTTTTGTTTCATGGATTTACGTTTGCATCCCTACCCGTTTGGAAGAACAAAACATTCAGGCTGCTCCAATGTTGGTTGCAGGTTTTCAGGCCGAAACAACAGAAATCCCGTAGTGGTACAAATGGAAGCAACGGTACCTTTATGGCGTTTTTTCGGCGGGTCAACTGACCTCGTCCTGCGAATGTCGAAGTCCAAACATTAGCCATGCGTTTTCCGACAAATTTGACGCTTGTCGGGCGGGTTATCCTCGAATATTCTGTCAATCCCACCGTAGAGTCCGCTCTCTAGACATGTTCTGAACTGACGTTTTCCACACCATGGTCCAACTGCTTGCCCCCCTACTCGCCGATCGAAGCGAAATTGATTCGGAAGTTCTTCCATTCGAAGTCAATGGTGGTTTGGAAAGGCGATCTCTGACCAGACGACGGATCAGCAAATCATACTACCAGCAAATTGCCCGAGTTGCTTTGCGACAGATCCTCATCGATTCCTTATCGACACTGTTGTGTGTTGTGATGGCCTATCTTGCCGTATCCTCTACTGGGATCGCCATAAACCATTTTCTTCCTTTTGCGGCATGCACCATTGTCGTGAATCTGACTTCCATTTGGTCTGTGGGACTTTATCCCGGACTTGGTATACATCCCGCAAATGAGCTGAGGCTTCTCTTTAGAGGTGCATCTGTAGGCTCAATATGCTTGTTTGCAGTCCTGTTTACATCGACATCTTTTTACTCGCCCAATGTTCAAATCATCAGCTCGGCATATATTCGCATGCTGGGGCTTACTTTGCTAATGTTTCTAGTTCTTGGGCCATTCATGCGAATCATGGCAAGCTGGCTTCCGATTCGATCTGGGGTGACAATCCCCTTCTATTTTGTGGGAAGTCGAACTGATGTAGTTCGCTCGTACCAGAGCATGTGCCTCTTTGGAAACGATGTGCTTAAACCGGTCGGCCGTTTTGTGCGTCAAGTTTCGGAAGACGACTCAACGAAGATGATTGACGACATTGGGGTAGGCAAAGATTTCGAACTGGCATTTGAGCGGCAGTCGGGGTTCAAGGGAACGACCGACGACTTGTGGGATGCAGCGCTTCGCGACGATGTTTATTGGCTTTTTGTCGTCCGAGGCAGCAGTTCGACAATAAATCAGGCGATGTCCATTCCAAGAGATTTTTTCCCGCAGGTGATTGAGATGAGTTCAGCAGAGTTAACGGGATTGACAAGAGGTCAAATCATGAACTTCGGTTCCGCGACAGGAATACGTGTGGAAGAATGCCTGCTCTTGCCATCCTCAAGATTTATCAAACGAGCTATGGATGTCATGGTCTCGTTGACCGCTCTCCTTTGCTTACTCCCTTTGATTTTATTCTTGTTTCTGGCAATTAAGTTGACTAATCACGGACCTGTTTTCTTTTCCCAGGAACGCATCGGCTTGCATGGCAAACGCTTTCGTGCGTTGAAATTCCGTTCGATGAAGTGCAATGCAAACGAGGAACTCGAATCGTACTTTGAAAGGCATCCGGAAACGCGGTTGGAGTGGGCCCAAACACGGAAGCTTCGCAAAGATCCCCGAATTACCCCTATCGGCCATTTCATTCGTCGTTCAAGCCTAGATGAACTTCCCCAACTTTGGAATGTACTAGTCGGTCAGATGAGTTTAGTCGGTCCTCGCCCCATACAAGCGGTTGAAATTGCGAAATACGGCGAGACCTTTGACGACTATATCAGAGTAATTCCGGGCATAACCGGTCTCTGGCAAATATCGGGTCGGAGCAATACTACTTATGCCGAAAGGCTTGTGCTCGATAAATTCTATGTGCGGAATTGGTCTATTTGGTTCGATATCTATATTCTTTTCCGGACACTGAAAACGGTAGCAACATGTGAGGGTGCTTGTTAAGTCTTTAAAAGACCTTTTCGCTTTGGAGCAAAATATTCCGCATCAACAGGCATCGAAGGTGGTCGTATGAAGCACATTGTTCAAGTATTCGAACCAGGTGTTGACGGAGTTTTTCGGCACGTTGAGGGGCTCGTGGAATACCTACTCAGTCAAGAAGATTGGAAAGTGGGGCTGGCCTATTCGTCCGTTCGAGGCTCGGAGGGCTTGTCTCAGTTGGTAGACCGAGTGAAGACGGCGGGAGGGCCCACGATTGATCTACGTGTTGGAAATGCGCCAGGCGCAGGCGACGTTTGGGCGTTGCTTCAACTGCGCAGATTTTTTAAGAGTTTTCAACCGCATCTAGTTCATGCACATTCGTCCAAGGCAGGCGGACTATCGCGACTACCATTTGCGTTGCCGCGAATACCCACCATTTATACTCCGCATGCTTACTATGGAATGTGTCCCCACAAGGGTGTGAAAAGCCGAATATTCGATTTTATCGAACGGTGCTTGGCATCTCAGGCAACCTCGATCCATGTCTCGCCTGACGAAGAAGAGTTCGCAAGGGATGCGCTGAGGTTGACAAAGCAAAGCGCAAAGACAATTCCCAATGGAGTAGACGTATTCCGATTCTGTCCACCGTGTGACAATGATGCCAAAGCCAAAACGAAGATCGAGTTTGGAATTTCTCCAAATGATTGGGTGATTGGTTCTATCGGTCGGCTAGGTTTTCAAAAAGATCCAGAATCTTTGTACCGCGCGTTTGCGCTGCTAAAGCAACGACAGCCAGAGACGCAAAAATGTTTGTTGCATGTTTGCAGCGGCACTACGAGTGAAAAGGACCGTATCAAAGCACTTGCAGCACAACTCGGTATCGAAGAAGAAATTGTCTACCTAAACCACCGAAGGGATCCGGAGGTCTTTTTTCACGCGATGGACGCGTTCTGTTTGACGAGCCGATACGAAGGCATGCCCCTAACTGCCATTGAGGCAATCGCAAGTGGACTTCCTCTTATACTAGCAAACTCGCCCGGGTTGCGTTGTTTTGGACAACCTAGTTACGGACTTAATCAAGTTTACTTCGGTGAGAAAGAAAACGCTCTATCGATTGCGGACGCGATGAGCGACTGCTTGCGGCAACGTACGATTGAGAACAACCATCGCAGCCGTGCCCTTCAACACTTCTCGAACCGACAGTGTCATGCCAGCATTATGAAGGTTTATCATGACGTTTTGGTAGGCTTTAATGGCACTTCCCATTCTCAAACTAACATCTGAAACGATATACGCATATACAATCCAAAAGAGAAGTCACCCTCGATGGGGAGGACAAGGTGCCCTGCGTTTTGCGATTGGGGTTTAGGATGGTTAACTTCCGTTGCTATTCCACCAACTGAACTTTATTGGGATCCTGCCCTTTCGTAACCGGTTGAATGACTATTCCCATACCGCTTCCCGACAGGTCTGCAAAGACCACGCGAGCCATGACAAATTTGGAGATTTTAAAACTAGCCTTTGTGCCTTGCCCCTCTGCAAAATCGTAGAGCGCAATCAACCTCGGCTTGCCCAAGATTCCATGGTAGGTAATGCCATTACTATTGCCACCTACGAACGCAATTTCCGCACCTGATCGCAATCCAGTTGTCCCTGATACAAAGTCGCCGGAAGAAAGTTTGCCTTCATGAAAGGCCATATCTTGAATGCTCGGTCCTGCGTCTATCTGGCGAATTATCGTCGTCGTATCACTTCCAGCACCAATATCGAACCAACCAAAATTTCCAGGCGGCATATCTAACCCATCCCAATCGTTTGGAAAGACGACCGTTTCCAAAATCCCATCGGGGCCAGCACTTACAGAATGACTACTCGATTCAACGGCGTAGCTATCCATACCGTTTCCTGCCATCAACCAATCCCATTGCGGCTGGTAGACAAGAAAAGGCAAAAGCGTCGGCCTTTCGACTGTGGCAATTGCTATCGCTTGTAGTCTATTTGATTTAGTACCAATGATTCCCCGAAATAAGAGCGGCAAAAGACCATTCGAATGGTTTTCTTGGAATCGCGTGCATACCTTTACTGCGTTGCAATTGGAAATTGATGGAGTGAAGCCTTCTGCACTATAGGTCCCAATTACGATATCTCCAACGCTGGAGTTGTCACCGTTCTCCTGAACCGTAAAGACACTGCTCTTCCCAGGCCTAAGATGTGCGACAGTGTTAGAAGATACAACACTTTGCACTGTCAAACGCAAGTCTTGAACACCTTCGCCTTGGAGTGAGTAGTAGTTTGTTTCGAGTTCACCGCTGGTCAGTCTTAATCGTGCTGCCCCTGCCAATGCTCCAGCATCGGCTGCAGATTGCAATTGTCCCCTTGTGAATCGCAAGTATGAGAGTTCGAGGACAAATGCAACCAGTATCAAAAGCACAGGTAGCAAAATTGCGAACAATACTATTGTCGCTCCACGCCTAGTGGGTGGACGAAGTTGTCGTTGGATGGATGACATGGTTATCTTTATTCCTTGCGCATCGTAGTCGTAGATGTAAACAAGCTGTTGCCCATGAGCTGTCCCTTGGGTATCCATGCATTTTCAGAAGCGCTCGCAGAGATCGTCACTTGAATTAACGTGCCGGATTTTGCCGACGTTGGATCCGGCGAGACACGGATTTCAGCGCCTCGCACGCCATTGCCATCTAACGAGGCTTGGCAAGCTTCTGAAACGGAGGCGGATGTAGCTCTGGGAACAATGGCGTGCCTAACACCTTCACGACTTGCATTTTGAAGTACCGATTTAAGGTGCAGACTACTTGCAATCTCAAGAGATGCCACCAAGATGAGGACGATTATAGGCAACACAACTGCGAATTCTACGGCAGCGACACCATCGCGGCCCACGCGGCGGCAAGCTGGTTGCGTGTTCGTGCGTGAATGGAATAAGAATCTCGAATCTTGCATGCTTAAACCCATCTAGCAATTAATTCAACATTTGCGGTTTCACTCGATCAACAACGAATCCCGATTGCAGCCTAGTTCTATTACTGGGGTCAAATCAGCATTTTTTAGTTTGTTATGTAATTCTTCACTTTAG
>JANPLP010000620.1:0-11282 GCA_031426595.1 Planctomycetia bacterium
AGTGATTGGACCAATAGCACATTTGCGTTTCTTCGGCAGTGTTCGAAGGGAGGCGGACGCCGGCGGCGCTGATCCAGTGGTAGGAGTCTCCCAACTGCGTTCCTCCAGTCAGGAACAGATTGAATTTGCCATCGCCGTTCCCTTGCAGTGAGCGAGTGCTACCGCCCGGAATCTCAAAGGTTAGGCCCGCGCTGACGAGCTGTTGCAATTCGGGATCAGAATAAAGCAGGTACTTGGCACCCGCCCCCACATCGGCCCAACCGTCATCTAAAGGCGCATCGGAACCCGCGAAGATAAAGCCATCCTTGTTGGCGACGATGCTCAAACGTTCGGTGATCTTGACTCGCACTTGCAGCGCGATGATATCCAGGTCTCCGCCGCCGAGCGTGTCTGGCAAACCGTGATGCGCGTAGATGAACCGTGCTTCGGTCAGATTGCGCGGGTCTTCGAAATACAGCGGATTCGTCATCGGGCTGATGAAATCGCTGAAACAAGGATCTGTGGGGAGGATGAACCCCAACAGATTCTCTTTGCAGTACGGGTTCTCGCGACCGCAGTCACACGCGGCGTGTTCCCAGCAATATGAACCGCCATTGTCGGCCGAGAGCGGCGAAGCAAAGGCGAGGGAAGCAACGACCGCAGCAAAGATCATCGCACGACGGCGAACAGTGTCCCATTGCATTTTGTCTTCCTTGACATTGAATAACTGAGATTCATCCAATGCCTCTGCCGTCGCTTGCCTCGCTGATCCCATCGGACGCGATAACCACAGAGTTTGGTTAACTGTTGCATCGGAAGCGTTGCCCCAAGGACATCAATTGCGCGGGCGATACGTGTGTTTAGAAGCAAAACTACTACAGTTGGAATCCGTATTTTGTGTAGTTTTCATCGATCCGTAGCGACCCCGTCGCATGATTACCAAATGAATGCTAGAGCAGATTCACCCTGCCTCTAGTGCTTGGTAACAACCAAAAAATGGAATTGGTTCTCTTCGAACAACCGTTTGATACGGCCCAGTCGGTGGTTGATCAGTCCGAGGCTATTCATGTCTGTCATGCGCATGTCAACGAAGACGAGGCCGGTCCAGCTCTCATCGAATGCTGCTAGAAATTCATCGGACGAAGGAAAAGTTCTGACGGGAAGCTTGATGACGTCAGGAACGTCTCAGAGAAGTGACGCATCACTTCCTCGTCATCGACGACAAAAAACGCAGGGAGCGTTTTCATGGGAGCATGGGATCCATGCTTCTCGGGAGCTCGAAAAAGAAGGTTGTTCCGCTTCCCGAGGACATCTGCACTCCAATATGTCCACCAATCGCCTCGATCAGATTACGACTAATGGCCAGCCCTAAGCCGAGCCTTTCGGGCTTGGTGGTCTGAAAGTGAACAAAGAGTCGTTTGGCGATTGCCGGATCAAGCCCGGGTCCCGAATCGGAAACGCTCACACGCACTTTATTGTCGAGCGTCTGCGAGCTGATGACGAGTTTACGATCGCAGACGTCGCAAACACTCATCGCCTCCAAGGCATTTCGGATCAGATTGACCAACACTTGCTTAATCTGGATTCCATCAGCAAGCACGGGATACATCGGATCACTCAGTTCCAGAGTTACTTTTATGTCACTCTGTTTCAGTTCCCCGGCGAGCAATGCCAGCACATCACTAACCAAAGCATTGATGTTGACCATTTCACGTCGAGCCGGGCCACGACCGGCTAGGCCACGCATACTGCGGATAATCTCACCAGAGTGTTGCAATTGCTCGGTGATCCGCCGCAGGCATTCATTCAATTCCGTTGAATCGTACTGAGCGGCAAGCTCCACGGCCGAGTCGACATAAAGGCACATGGCCGCCAAAGGCTGATTGAGCTCGTGTGCCAATCCGGACGCCATTTCGCTCAACGTCACCAAGCGGGAGTTATGGGCCAACTCTTCGTGGAGCAGACTAGACTGTAGTTCGCTCCGTTTTCGTTCGCTGAGGTCTCGATCAAAAGCCAGAATAAAAACTTCGTTGCCGACACTCATTGGTGTGGCAAGAACTTCTACGGGGAACGACGTACCGTCTTTTCGCCAATGGACAGTCTCGTAGCGCAGCGACTCACCTACTTGAAAACGGCGAATCAACTCAGGAACTAGGCGGGCGTCAGTCGAATCATCCAAATCTCGGATGTTCATGGCCAACAGCTCATCGAGTGTGTAACCATGCATCCGCGCCGCGGCGGGATTTGCCGAACGGATGCAACCCGAGGCATCGATTAATAAGACAGATTCGGGACAGGTGTCGATGAACGCGCGGTAGAGGTGCTCATTTTCGCGCATAAGCAAACTCAACTCGGAAACGTTACGCCGACTTCGAGGTTATCAGACGATTTTCTTTGCATCCCAGAATTGCAAAAATATTCGCCAATTGCAAGGGTGACTCGATACCCAGCTTCTGCATAATTCGCGAACGATGGACGTCCACCGTGCGGGGGCTGATTGAGAGACAACGGGCAATCTCTTTGGTGACCAATCCTGACGCGACGGCATTCAGCACTTCTAGTTCGCGAACGCTCAGTTTGGACATGCGGGTGGAATAGACTTTTCTCTTTAGGCGATCTTGTTCAACATCGCGAGCTTTTTGGATCGCTCGACTCACGGCGTCGAGTAATTGTTGGCGACTAAATGGTTTCGTTAGGAAATCGATGGCGCCAAGTCGCATGGCTTCCACGGCAGAAGAGATATCTCCGTAGCCCGAGATCAACACGAATGAGCAAGGCGTTTGGCGGTAAGCTATCTCCCGGCAGAGATTCAAACCCGTCGTCCCAGGCAACAGCAGGTCCGCGATCAGACAACTAGGTTCTGAGGAGATGGGGCATGCCAGGTACTCGTCCGCCGTCGAGAAGGCTTGCACCGAATACCCGATGGAATTCAAGATCCACACAATCGACTCGCGCATATCTGGATCGTCATCCACGACATACACATTACTGGTCAATCCATCCATCGCTTGCCTCCCCTTTTGATTTTCAGCAGAACATCTAAGCGGCTCATGCCATCGTTATTCTTGTCATGGTGCTGTAATTGGACTAACCCAATACCACATCAGCGACGAGAGACCGGATGGCAATTTCAGGTCAAGCTGCTTGATCGATTCGCTCGATGGTGTTGGTTTGTTACAGCGCGTTGTCTCTGTTGAAGTACCGACGTTGGCATAATTCGAGTCATTGTCTGTGCCGCGAACGGAATGCTCATACCTAATTCGTCCTTGGCACGGTCGATCCCTATACGGCAATACTCGGCTTTTCGAACAAAAAATAAAAGATCAACTGGTGAACGATACATGACAACGTAGCAAGTAATTAAAGAATATACGTACTTCTACTCTGGAATTATCTCAATTGGACTTCGACGATTTCATAAGGCATAGATTCTCGTCACTCTTTGCAGGCAAGCACTGTCGAGACGATATTTTTCACGAATCATCAAAGGCGTGCTATCATGCAGATTAATTCCAAGAAGTCGGTCCAATCGCGAAAATTATTCCGCCCGCAGCGATTGCGGCTCGTGCGCGTCGAGCAGAGTTCCTCGGAAAAAATATTTCGCTTCGACCCGAGCTGCGCGATTCCACAGACTCGGTCGCTTTCGCTAGCGGAGAAACGGAAATCGCTTTGGAGGCGGATGCGAGTGACAAGCCGCAGCATGGCTTTTCTTATGATCTTCGCCAGCTACGCTTTCGCAATGTTTCGCCTGATTCGGTCGGCTTTGTCTTCGTCGGCTGCGCTGTAATCTCGTTCGGCAAACTAGCACATCAAAGCACAGAGAGACCCACGCATAGCGTTGTGGATCTTCAGCTTGTCGAGCTAGGTCAAACAGCCTAGAGTGACGGTAATGCTCAAGGAAAGTTAAGCTAGCTGTTATGCGCTTGGCCAATGACAAAGATTCAGTGCTGTTCGCTCCGAGTTAGGTTGCATCATTCACTGACAAATACAAATCGCTGCCAATAATTTCATCGATTCCGTCCCTGAAGTCCGCTTGTTGCTCAACGCGGTTTTGCGTGTCCGTGTGGTAAGGGAAATTGTGAGTTATTGGTTATCGATCGTGTTGATGCCATTGGAAAAATAGCGATCGCAATTCACACGTTATCGAGCTGTGAGTAGAGTCATTCTTTACGAACAGGACAAACAACATAGCCGGCATACATCATATGAAACAAGAAAAGTTAATCGACATCCTGCTCGTCGAGGATAACCGGACCTATGCGTTACTGGTTCAAGAGGCGTTGCGTGATTCCTCGCTATTTCGCTTGCTGCATGCCCAACAGCTGAGCGAAGCCTTGCTGCTCCTGTCACAAGCCACGATCGCGGTGGTTCTCTTGGATCTTGGGTTGCCGGATTCCCAGGGCTTGGAAACGCTGCGTAAACTCAAGGAGTCCGCGCCTGGCATTCCGGTCATCGTTTTGACGGGCCATAACGATGAACAAATGGCCCTCGATTCTGTCCAACTGGGAGCGCAAGAGTACCTGGTCAAAAGCGAGTTGCAGGCGGGCAACTTGCGCCGGACGATTCGGCACGTCATCGAACGCGCCCGGACGGAAAAGGCGCTCCGCGAAGCCGAAGCGGAACGGCGCGTGTTGGAGAGCCAATTGCGACAATCTCAAAAAATGGAGGCGATCGGGCAATTGGTGGGCGGAGTGGCTCATGATTTCAATAATTTGCTCACGATCATTCTCGCTTCGTGCTCTGAAATTCAAGCCTGTGAATCTTTGTCACCCAAAGGAATCGAAACGCTCGACAACATTCATCAAGCATCCCAGCGGGCTGTGGCACTGACCCGGCAATTGCTGGCCTTCAGCCGCAAGCAATTGTTGAATCCGCTCGTGTTGAATCTGAATGAAATTATTACCACGATCCTGAAGATGGCCTTGCGCTTGATTGGCGAGGATATCGAGCTGAGTTGGAAGCCGTTTCCCTCGCTCTGGCCGGTCAAACTTGACGCGGGCCAAATTGAACAGGTGCTCCTGAATCTCGTGATTAATGCCCGCGACGCAATGCCCGAGGGAGGGCAATTGTCGATCGAGACCTCGAACGTCGAATGGTCCGAGGAAGATTGTCGTTTAGTTCCCGATCGCAAGCCTGGCTGCTATGCGATGCTCCGAATCAGCGACAATGGGACCGGAATACCGCCGGAAGTCCAATCCCGAATCTTCGAACCCTTCTTTACAACCAAGGAAGTTGGCAATGGAACAGGCTTGGGTTTGTCAGTAGTGCATGGCATTGTGAAACAGAGCAATGGCCATGTCGAGGTGGATTCGTGTGTCGATAAGGGGACATCATTTATGCTCTATTTTCCCGTGGTCAAGGAACATGTCGCAATTACGCCCAAGGACACATCGATGTTGTCCCCGAAAGTCGGCACGGAAACCGTCTTGTTGGTGGAGGACGAAGAAGGTGTTCGCAAGATTGTGAGATTGGCCCTGGAAAAACAGGGTTACACAGTTATCGAAGCGGGTAATGGGCAAGAAGCCCTGGCCGCCGCGGAAAGTCATTCTGGCGTTATAAAGTTGGTCCTTACCGACGTGGTTCTGCCGGTCATGAGCGGTCGGCAATTATCCAAGTTGCTACTCGCACGCTTTCCCGGCATCAAAGTCATCTACATGACCGGCTACACCGATAATGCAATTCTCAGGCAGGGCTTGAACCATGATTCACATGCGCTCCTGCAAAAACCATTCTCGATGTCGGAATTGATTCAAAAAGTGCAAGCGGTGTTGTCAGAAAAACCGCTGGATACAGTTCTTTAAGCACTTTGCAAAAAATGTCGCGTTGAGAGCTTCTTTTTTTCTCCTCGATCGACGGGGCCGCGCCCCAGCAGACGGCCCAGAGCCGGCTCGAACTCGCTGGCCAGACGATCATGCATCCGTAACCCTTGTTGCGTGACGAGCGCTACGCAGCTGTAGGCTAGCTCAAGGAAGACTCGGTTGCCAATTGTTGATTTTGAGGGTTTTTGTGTACACGTTTCCGCAATCAAGTGCCGTCGCCGTAAACCGATCAATATAGGGATGTAAATTTACGATACATGATTGGTGGCTTTTTCCTGCCAGGATCATGCGGATTCCCGTAAAAAACGCCTACGAACCATACTCCTCGCAATACGACGACTCGGATGCTGGCACGACCGACTGACGAGCAGCATGAGCTACTATCCATCGACCGGTATTCAGTAACTTCAGAATTTACGGTGCCCCATGTTTTCCCATCAACCTAAGTACCGACGGAGCATCTTCCTCGGCTTTGCGTTGATTATCGCGTTTCTAGTAATCAATTCGGTGGTTTTGCTTCAGAGTGCGAATCGAGTTACGCAGTGCCAGTTGGCCGTGGCGAAAACCTCGAGATTGCTCAAGACCATGGCGGCGTTGAGTTCTTCGCTCAAAGATGCCGAGACAGGGCAGCGCGGTTATTTGATTACGGGCAACGTCCGTTATCTTGCACCTTACGATCACGCTGTAAAGGAAGTCGAGTTCTTGCTTCGTGAACTCGACGAACAAGCAAACGATCACCCACAGTTGACCGAATGGATGGTTCAATTAAAGCATCTGACAGCTAGCAAGCTAAGTGAAATCAATGCGGTGCTTGCCGCTTACGAGACTGGATTTACCGAAGCACAGCGCCGAGTCGCGACCAATGTCGGCAAGGATTTGATGGACCAACTCCGCCAAGTGATTATGCAGATCGAACATTCGGAAAATGAAGTGCTTAGTCAACAGTCGGATGTTTCTGATGAGTGCTTGCGGTACTTGAAACTCAATATCTTTGCGGGCTTGTTCGCGGGATTAGCTCTGGTCACATTCATCTGCTATACGATGCAGCGCGGAAAGCAGCAATTGAACCTAGCGCAAGCAGAGACCATGCGCAACGAAAAAAGATATCGCACCTTGATCGATGCCGTTTCGGCAATCGTTTGGAACACGCCGGCGAACGGAGCGGTGACGGGCGAATTGCCGAGTTGGAGTGCGTTTACGGGACAGAGCACGGAGGAGATCGCCGGTTGGGGATGGCTGCAAGCCGTGCATCCCGAAGACCAGGACCATACACGGCGAGTCTGGGCAACGGCAGTATCCGAACAAGACTCTTATCACATCGAACACCGCTTGCGGCGATACGACGGAGTTTATCGGACGATGTCAGCACGCGGTGTTCCCGTCATTGGAACTGACGGTCAGATTCTGGAATGGATCGGCGTTCATGCCGATATCACGGAACAAAAGCTTGCCGAAGCCGCGTTAGCTGAAGCGGAGCGGTTCGCACGTTGCACCTTGGATTCCTTGAATAAGCATATTGCCATCATCGATGACTCGGGGAAGATCATCGCCGTCAATAAAGCGTGGAAAGAGTTTGGGGTCAACAACTCGGCGAAGACCATCGATTTCGTGGGGATAAATTATCTCCAGGTATGTGACAACGCGACCGGTCCCAACGGAGAAGAAGCCGCTGCAATCGCCGCGGGAATTCGGGCCATCATCGCGGGATCCAAGCAGGAATACAAACTGGAGTATCCATGTCATTCGCCGAGGGAACGACGTTGGTTCAGGGCTCACGTCACTCCGTTCGCTGACATTGGCCCCGTGCGTGTCGTGATTAGCCACGAGAATATTACGGTGACAAAATTGGCGGAAGAAGAACGTCAGAAATTTGTCTCGTTGGTCGAGAACTCGATCGACTTCATTAGTTTGGCAACGTTAAAGGGGAAGGTAATTTATACCAATCCGGCGGCCCGCGAATTGGTCGGGCTCGACGCGGATCGGAAATACACGGTCGCTCAGATCGCGGACTTTCATACGGAAGCGGACCAAGGGATTTTAGAAAAAATCTTGCCGGCGTTGCAAACTAGCGGACGCTGGACGGGGGAAATGCAGTTTCGTCATTTCAAGACGAATCGTCCGATTGATGTCAATTCAAGTACCTTTGTCGTGCGGCATCCCAAAAGTGGCGAGCCCATCTGTATAGCGACGATCGCTCGTGATATTACCCTGCAGAAGCAAATCGATGAATCGCTGCGTCAAGCGAAACTCGCCGCCGAAGAAGCGAACCGAGCCAAGAGCGAATTCCTGGCCAACATGAGCCACGAAATCCGCACACCCATGAACGGGGTGTTGGGGATGACCGAGATTTTGCTCGAGAGCGAACTCTCGGCGGAGCAACGCGAGTCGCTAGGAATGGTCAAGTCATCCGCGGAATCATTGATGTCGGTGATCAACGATATCCTCGATTTTTCCAAGATCGAAGCCGGGAAGCTCGATCTGGAATCGATCGAATTTCCGCTCCGCTCGCTGATGGAAGACACGCTCAAGCCGCTCGCCTTGCGAGCGCAACGCAAAGGCTTGGAATTGACGGGCGATTTTTCGGCCGATCTGCCGGAGTTCGTTAGCGGAGACCCCAACCGTTTGCGTCAGGTAATCATCAACTTGGTCGGCAACGCGATCAAATTTACCGAGTCCGGCGAAGTCGTCTTGCAAGCTAGGTTGCGCAGCCAGTCTCCGGAATGCTATCAAATCGAATTCGCCGTCATCGACACGGGCATTGGCATCCCCGAGGACCGCAAGCAAGCAATCTTCGCTCCGTTCTCCCAAGCCGATGGTTCGACAACTCGCCGCTTTGGCGGCACCGGATTAGGTCTAACCATTTCGTCGCAACTGGTGACCTTGATGGGGGGGCACCTCGAAGTCGATAGTGTCATCGGCTTGGGGAGTACCTTTCGATTTAGTACACTATTGCAGCGACCGCAAGGATTGTTGGCGCCAGTTACAAAAGTCGCTGCCGAGAGCTTGCGCGGGACGGCCGTATTGATTGTCGATGATAATTCGACAAATCGGCGCGTACTTTCGCAAATGCTCCAGCGTTGGGAAGCATTGCCCACGGCAGTGGAAAGCGGGGCCGCGGCCCTTGCGGAAATGGCTCGGGCCGCAGAATGCGGCAAACCCTACCCCTTTGTGTTGGTTGATGCCGTGATGCCCGAGATGGATGGATTCACGTTGGTCGAACGAATTCAATCACAGCCGAATGCCGCGGCAACGACGATCATGATGCTAACCTCGTTGGATCGCCAGGGAGATGCGAATCGCTGCAGAATGTTGGGCATTGCGGCATATTTGGTGAAACCCGTCAAAGCCCAAGAGCTATATCAAGCGATTCTCGGATGTTTGGGAACGAAGCCAGCGCCGACGACTGCGCCGACGACTGTGGCGAAGCAGCCAGCGCTAATTCGGCAGCAACAGCAACCTGAATCCACGGACCAGAGATCCACTTTGCGAGTCCTGTTGGCCGAAGACAATCCCATCAATCAACGTGTTGCCTTGCATCTGATGGAAAAGCAGCATTACAAGACGACCGTGGTGAACAACGGCCGCGAAGCTTTGGCTGCTCTGGAGTGTGAGCATTACGATTTGGTCCTGATGGATATTCAGATGCCGGAGATGGATGGATTCGAAGCGACACGCAGCATTCGCGCGGCGGAGGGAACTTCTGGCCGGCATCTTCCGATCATCGCCATGACGGCCCACGCCATGAAAGGGGACCGTGAACGTTGCCTCGAAGCGGGGATGGATGACTATGTTGCCAAGCCAATTCAGTCCCAGGATTTGCTTCGGGCGATTCAAAATGTAATCGGCCAAACTGGGACGAAGCACGAAGCGGCAGTAGCGGAACCAGCACCGAAGAATCTCATCGATCGCGCGGCGGTCTTGGCCGGCGTGGATGGTGACGAAGCCTTGCTCCAGGAAATCGTCAGCATGTTCCTCGAATATACTCCCCAACGCCGCGACGATATACGCACGGCAGTACAAACGAGCGATTTCGCCGGTCTCCGCCGCACAACACATGCGTTAAAGGGTACCATCGGCTACCTTGACGCAGGGCCAGTTTCGGACGCGATCCACCAACTCGATCAGCTAGCTGTCTCCGCCGATGCCCAGCGGTTGCCTGAAGCATTGGCTGATTTCGAACGACATCTTGATGAGCTTACAATCGCGGCGGCGGCATTGGTGGCTGCGGATGGATTTTAGAAGATCGTTTTTTGACGCAAGGAGACTACCTCGATGAAAATCCTAATTGCCGAAGACGATCCATTCACACGCGCGTTGCTGGAATCCTCCCTCGCAAGCTGGGGTCACGAAGTCGTGATTGCCTGTGATGGGCAGTCCGCCTGGGATATTTTGCAGCGTGACGATGCGCCGAAACTGGCGATCCTCGATTGGATGATGCCCCTCGTTGATGGCGTGGAAGTCTGCCGCCGCGTGCGGGCGCTCGGCCATACCAAGGAGCCGACCTATATCATCCTGCTGACCGCCAAATATCTAAAGGAAGATATTGTTAGCGGCCTCGAAAGCGGGGCTAACGATTATGTGACCAAGCCGTTCGACCGCCGTGAATTGCGGGCCCGGCTCGATGTCGGCGAACGGATGACGAATTTGCAGCGGGACTTGGCGGAGCGTGTTCACGCGCTCGAAGCGGCGCTGGAGCAGATTCAGCAATTGAAAACGCTCTTGCCGATTTGCAGTTATTGCAAAAGTGTTCGCGATGACGAGAACTATTGGCAAAAGCTTGAAACCTATTTCACAAAGCATGCCGACGTGCAATTCAGCCACGGCATCTGTCCCGATTGCTATCGAGATGTCGTCATCCCCGAGATGGCCGCGATAGGCATCGATTTGGACAATCCTAAATCAGCAACCGACGCAAAATAAATCGGAGGCCACGTCCTTAATCGGCGATTAAATTCCCGTAAAAGCAAAACAACCAAAACAACCAAGCCGCGCTCTTGGCATGGTCCAAGCGATGTTGATCCAGTAGCATGGTCAACAACTTAATCGCATTTATTTATCCAACACTGATATGGCTACATCAATGGGGCCAATTTTTCCTGTCGTCGGCATCGGCGCGTCCGCAGGCGGCCTCGCCGCCTTCGAGGCGTTCTTCTCCGGGATGCCCGCCGACGCTGATCCGGGCATGGCCTTTGTGCTTGTGCAACATCTCGCTCCGGACCACAAGAGTCTCCTCACCGACCTCATCCGCCGTTGTACGCGCATGCAAGTCTTCGAGGTCGAGGATGGCATAGTCGTGCAGCCCAACTGCGTCTACGTCATCCCTCCGGGTCACGACATGGCGTTCTTGAACGGCACGCTGCAGTTGTTCGAGCCGGCCGAGCCGCGCGGTCACCGCCTGCCGATCGATTTTTTCTTTCGTTCCCTCGCCTTGGATCAGCACGAGCGCGCCATCGGCATCGTCCTCTCCGGCACCGGCAGCGACGG
>JANPLP010000621.1:0-1536 GCA_031426595.1 Planctomycetia bacterium
CCGGCTTGATCAACACCCAGTTGTGTGGCACCACATCGGGATTGGTGAAGACCAACTTGATCGCTTCACCCGCCTTTACGCGTAACTCGCGCCTATCAAAACTCAGATTTTGACCCGCAGCGATTCGGACCTCTCGAGCTCCTTCAATCGCGTGCCGCCACGGATTAGGGACTCGCTTCGTTGCCATCGCCATATCTTGCGCCAGCGGGTGCTCAAGCGATTTTTCGACCAGCGGACCAACACCAGGGAAATCGGTTCGCGCTTCATCAAGCTGATTGCAAGTCACGAACATATCGACTCGCGAACCCCGACTCACAGCCAGTTGCAGATGCAGTTGATTGCACGGAACCAACTCGGGAATCTCTAAGAACAGCGTCCTGCCATCATCTAACACACGACTCGACGCGATCTGCAAGCGGTCATGCCCACGCACACCATAATGCAACGCCGAATATTCAGCCGAACCGTACGCCGCGCTGTAACGATAGTTCCACGCTTGCGCAAAGTGCTCATCCGCTTGTTCGACCAGCCCCGTGTCCAGCGGCGCAGGAAACTGAATCGCCACTCCGTTCGAGTGCACATGCACACCCACGGGTAACTGCACCGCTTCGCCCGAAAACCTCACACGCTGGAAACACCCTTGCTCCGTCGAATAATTCCCCCAACCGTTCATGCCCGATACATACAACTGGCCATCCACCGGAGAAAATCGGCCACGATGCGCGCCCGATAAGAACTCACCCGGCAATGGAATCACTGCCCCCTGCATTTGCTTTCCAACCCGATCACGTAATAACAAAAAATGTGACCCGGTGCCAAACGACAGGTGAATCATGTTCCCCTTAAGCGGTCCCCATCGGTCGCTGTCAATAAAAACTTGACCACCCGCAGAGTTATCCAGACCACGCGGCAAGTAGACCATCGGCAACTGCGGCTTCACCACTTCTCGTTTCGAAAACTTTGCTCCGCGGTACCCGAAAAACGGTACACTCGCATCCGTCGAATCCACAGCACAAATCATCGTAGCGGGAGTCCACTCACCTTCCGAACAAGGAACAGTCACCACGCCATCCGGATAAATTCCTAATCCATCTGGATTCCGAAAACCCTCCGCCACAACTTCACTCGCTGTACCATCGCGAGCAATACGTACTAAGCCTTGATTGCCGGTTGCTGTATAAAAATGCCCATCTCGATCACGCTCCAATCCGCAAATGTAATCGTGGCCTGAAGGTGAAGTCTCAAACGAGCTCGCATAGCATTCATAAAAATCCGCCTCGCCATCGCTGTTCAGATCGTGCAGCCGAGTCAATTGATCGCGGCACTGCACAAAGATTCCATCGCGGTCGATCTTCAGACCCAGGGCATGATGCAAGCCCGATGCAAAACGCCGCCAAGTTGCTTGAGCGCCATTCAGTCCCGAGACATGCCACACATCGCCTTGCATGGTGGCCACGAGCGCTGCTCCGTCCGGCAGAAAATCGTGCGCACCGACATACAGCGGGGCTTTCCACGGATTCTTCAGGGGCAATGCAA
>JANPLP010000622.1:0-4443 GCA_031426595.1 Planctomycetia bacterium
ACTTTGGCTTGCACATCCAGTCGTAGCATCCCATTTTCCCACGTTGAGTCCACTGCACTCATGCCACCGCTGGGCGTGAGAGTCATTTGGCCTTGTGGGGCATCCGTGTTCTTCCACTGGACGGTAAACGTGCCATCTTGGGTCGCTTGAGCTCGGAAGCTCGTGCCAGCTTGCACGGTCTTTTGCCAATAATCGACTCCGCCGGTGGGAGTCGGCGTAGTTGAACCGCCGTTTCCACCTGATCCATCATTCGCATCCGACTGGAAACTCCACGATAAGTTGTACGAGCCGATCTCGTCGTCCGCAGCCAAACGAAGTTCGTACGACTGACCGGCGATCAATGAAACCGACTTCGCGGCCAGCGATCCGCTATCAACGTTCTGCCCTCCGCTTGTAATAGTCCATCGAAGTGTGTCAAGCCAAGTGCTGTCAGCGTCGAACTGTAGACGCCCCGCGGTACCAGCAGTGAACCGTAACACATCTTCGTCCTGCAGCGAATTGATCCAACCACCTATCTTGCCTGAACTTAACTCGATGCTCTGGGCCGTATTCAAGTTATCGCCAACGTTGTCATCAGGAATGATCGCGTCGATCGCCTGCTGCAAATCAAGTCGATCGTAGGAGGCTTTCGTGATGGAATCAAAAATCGTATCCGCCGTGTTGCGAAGGTGCTCGGCGATCGAGTCGGGCGTAATGTTGTTCCAGCCAGCCATTTCCATCGCTTGACGCACTAGCACCGATGCGCCGGCGACATAAGGCGCTGCCATACTAGTTCCGGAAGCGGTCGAAAAGTCATTCACTCGGCCGTCACGCCCCAGCAAATGATCTGGCACGGTGCTTGTTATATTGCGGCCAGGAGCAGCTAAGATGCGATCGTCACGCTGACTGAAATCGCTAAGTTGGCCATTGTCATCGACACTTGAAACAGGCAGAACATAGGCGCTCGAGGCCGGATAACCGAGACCAGTCGAGTTGTACGTTTTGAAAGCATTCCCTGCGGATGCAGTTACTACAATGCCGTCATCATGCAGTAGCTTTAGTTCGTCCTCTAACACTGCCCAGTCCGGCGCTGTGCTGGCGTTCCACGTTGCACCTAAAGATAGATTGACAGTTGTGATAGGATTTTCAAAGGTGTCGCGGTTGGTGTGAACCCATTGCAGCGCCTTCTCAACCCAGCTCATATTGCCTTTGCCCAGGTCATTGAAGACACGCAAGGCGACTAGGTCCACATCGGGTGCAACACCAGTTCGCAATGGATCGTCACTCCCGATAATACCAGCCACATGAGTCCCGTGATAACCTGCAGGGCCATCGTCATAAGGGTTTGAGTCGTTCTCTTCCGTGAAGTCCCAACCACCGACAACACGGTAGCCCGCCCCAAAACCCTTCCCAAGCGCGATATGATCCCACGCGATGCCACTATCGATGACTGCAACAGTCTGGCCTTTCCCTGTTAAACCAAACTGCTGCTGCATCTGCGTCCAACCGGACAGGCTGTGCGCGGTGGAAGCATGATTTTCGATGGACGAGTCATGCAGATCCGTGTCGACCGAAAGCTGCTGATCGATACTTCCATGCATCTGCAAGGCTTGGTCACCCAGCACGTCGAAGAGCATCTGAGCGGAGAGAACCAGCCGCCGTTCGCAGAGCTGAACGTGAACCGTATTCACAGCCGAACGGATACGTAGTTTTGGAGGCAGACTGGACACAGTTAAGGCTCGGTAAAGTGCGAGGGAATCAGCCTTTGCTAGGTCAAAACAATCGCTAGCAAGCCAACTGAACAAACTGACTGAACAAACTGAGTTGTCGAAAGGAACTAACAAGCTGGCTCGATGCTGGCGAGCCGCGGCAAGGTCCGATGTGCTCCAAGCGAACTTGGGGCTTTGAAAAGATAGATCACCAACGACGCAGATTGCGGCATCGTGTGGACTGGGGCGGGCGCCCCAAGGATGTTCCGTGTCGATGTAATGGTTGTAACGGATATGCAAGCGCGGCAAACTAGTGAAGTTTGCGCGACCAAGCTCAGTGGGATCGATTCCGACGCCGCTTTCGCCGATTTATCAATTTAGCCGAAAGATCGGGTTGCTCCTGAGCAACGATCCGACGGTGATTCCAGTAGTCAGGGATGGCAGTCGTGCGAAGGATTCGCCGCTGGAGTTCAGATTATCGGATGCAATTTTGAGCACAGGATGTGTTCAATCGACGGGACCGACCTACAGGCAAGGATGCTGGCTGGGTCGGTTGCCTTTTAGAGAGAAACGGGATTTTCTCTCGGGCATGCGGCAGGGAAGCCAACGAGGTGACAAAGATTATGAGCCGGTTGACTTGGTTTCAACGGGTCTACTGGACTCGCTTTAGCAAGCCAGTTGCGGATCGCGAATTGGTTCGTCAACTAATCGACAAGCCGATCGCCTCGCTGCTGGAAATTGGCGTTGGTCGTGGCGAACGGATGCAGCGCATCGCCCAGCTCGTGACGCTGACCGCCGACACCGAACGATTGCGTTACATCGGAGTCGATGAATTCGAAGCAGCCAAAGATCCCGCGGCTCACCTAACACTCAAAGCAGCCCATCAAGCGGCTTCGCATGTTGGCTTCAAAGCCTCGCTGATCCCAGGCGACTTGAAGTCCGCTTTGCCACGGGTGGCCCACAAGTTCGGCGCGAGTGACCTCATCGTAATCGACGGCGGACTCGACCCAGCTCAACCACATTTGAGTGCCATCACTCCGTGGTTGAATCGAATCGCACACGACAATACGATCATCGTCGCTTGCGCCGAACCGGGCCAAACACTTCAGCGTGTTGCTCGCGAGGTCGCCGATCAAGCGATTCGCGCTGCAGCGTGAGGTCGCAAGTTCAGGTGAGTTGAAACGACACTTGCCTGCGTGGTCTGCTAAACTGGTGGCTCCAAACATCCCACCCCATTCTGTGTTGGAGCCATCATGACCACCTCTCTCTGCCGGTTCGTGTGCGTTTTTTCTATCGTTCTCAGTCTGCATTCAAGTTCAATCGCGCCCACCTGCTTCGCTCAACAGGGCGCGGCAGACTCTAAGGTAAAACCGCTTCGGGCCCTGCTGGTACTTGGCGGATGCTGTCACGATTACGCGGTTCAAAAAGAATTGCTTTCGAAAGGGATCAGTGAGCGAGCCAATGTGCAGGTCACTATCGCCCACGATCCGGATAAGACCACTCAGCACCTCAACCCAATCTACGAGTCACCCACGTGGGCAGATGGTTTTGATGTGATCATTCACGACGAATGCTCCGCCGACGTCAAGGATCTCGCCGTCATCGATCGCATTCTCGAGCCGCATCGCAAAGGGCTGCCCGCCGTAATCCTGCACTGCGGCATGCACTCATTCCGAAGCGAAGGCTATCCGAAAGCGATTACTCCCTGGTTCGAATTCACCGGCTTGCAATCTACTGGGCACGGCCCACAGGCTCCCATCGAGATCACCTATCAGGGCAATTCAAGTCCTATCGTCGAAGGATAAAAAAGTTGGACCACGATCAACGAGGAACTTTACAACAACAGTGAAGGAAAGCTTATTGACTCAGCGAAGCCGATCGCAACCGGCAAACAAATAACAAAAAACCGGAAAGGGGAGGAAGTTACCTCAGAGTGTGTGGTCGTATGGACCAATGATTACCGCGGCACCAGCAAAGTATTCGCTACGACTCTCGGTCATAACAATGACACTGTTAGCGATGATCGCTACCTGGATCTCGTTACGCGTGGGTTACTCTGGTCATGCAACAAACTCAATAGCGACTACCTGAAGTAATCCTCGTCCAGAGATCCTATTGGGTATATAGGTAGCCCTAATCTGTTTGAGCTAAATATTTATCTCAAGAGTGTTGACCCCCAGGGTTACATGCAACAGCCAATTTCATGTGATGGCGTTCTCGTTACTGTAGTAGGGGAGATGCCGAGGTGCTCAGTGCTTTGTGCTTGCCCCGGCTTTCAGGTGCATGAACCAATTGAATCTTTTTTGATCAAGGAGATGACTGAAGCAGAGTGGAAGAATTGGGGGCTTCCACCCCCTTGGCCCGGCACATACAAGACGCAATGTAATGCAGCTGCCGAGTCCTACGAAAACCGAAACATCTGTCCAGATGACGGAAACGGCGGTGGTGACGATGAAAAGCCAAAACCACGGCCTTGGTACGACGAGCCACAATGTATTGGAAAAAGCCGTTACCCATAAAATTTCCGTTGGAATTCCCCCAGAATACAGCGGCATAGGTTTAGCGATGGTAGAGAATGAACTGCGAATATCCGCTCGCCGCTTGTTCGAAGCTGATGTATTGCCAAAACTGAAGCTGTGACACAAAACGTGTGCTAGAGTTTAGCGGTTCCACAAAGGGTATCGCCAGATGTCAGCACGTAAATTTTTAACGCCAGAACAGAAGGTATCGATTATACGGGAGCACCTGATCGAAA
>JANPLP010000623.1:0-4110 GCA_031426595.1 Planctomycetia bacterium
GGCCTCGCCGTGCTTGGCGATGTGGACTACGCAGCATTGAACGATTCAACCACATCCGCCCAGGCGCTGGCAAACCCTGCTATTGCTTCGATCACTCTGGACACTGGCTTCATTTCACCCCGGGATATTCCGGCGACTCAGCATCCACTCCGATTCATGAGCCAAATCGTGACCGATTCGCACTTTATGCAGCGCGATCGGATGGGACGCACGATGGCCTTCATGGCCAATGCCGATGTACGTAACCTGGTCAGCGAATTTCCGATCGGCTTAGCCATCAATGAGCAGACCGCTTTGCTCGTCGAAATGGATGGTAGCTCGCGAGTCGTCGGGAACAATTATGCCAGCAAAGGAACCTTCAACGATCAACAGCGATCCGTCTACGTGATGACGACTACGACCCCTGCGGTAGTCACAAACTCTCCGCTGAACTATCAGGTCAAAGTATTGCGACTGAATTATGATGCGCGCCCCGGCGGCAATCGCGATACATTTCAGTTTTCTAGCCTTGCCACTATCTTTGCCAACAACGGAGTTGTAAACGGCGAGACCGTCGACGGCTCTATGTACACAGTAATCGCTTCGCAAGGTGTTCTTTCTGCAAAACTGCTCAATGAACAGAGCGTCGGCAAGTATGGCCCGACGATAGTCTAACCGAGGTAATAAAGTCGCTTCATAATTTCACAGTTGGAAGAAACGACAGCACTCCGTACTAAATGAACTCAAAACGGTTAGAGGTAAACTCATCGGCCCAGTGGGCAGCTAGTCACCTCTAACACTTTGATTCGCTGTCGGAGGGAGCTCCTTGCTCGAATCGGTTGAAATTGCTGCATTCATCACGTCAATGCGCTCCTTGGCACACTCTTTGAAGTATGGGAACGATGAATGGGTTCGTTCGGCGATCGGATGATTGCAACGCACCTTAGATTTTCAACCCCATGTTTTGAGGAGTCTGTGATGAACAAGTTTCTAATGTCGGCCGGTCTGGCCGCGGGCGTTCTGTTGAGCGGTTTTATGACCACTTCTGCGGAAGCCGGTCGCCACCATCGGAACAAAAATCGCGGCAGTGCCGGCAATGATTGTTGCTGCCCAACGACCAGCAGTAACGGCTACGGTAGCTCGGGTTACAGCAACGCTGGTTATAGCGGTGGCCACTCAAACGGATACAGCGGCTACGCCCCATCCGTGGGCAGCTATTCAAACTATGGATCTGCTTACGGTGGTGGATACAACAACTACGGAACCTCTGGTTACCGTGGATCGAGCTATCGCGCTGGTAATGGCTCCTATCCCGGCGTATATGGAAACGTCGGCAATGGAGTTTATGGAAATGCGGGCGGCGTTGGTATTGGAATTGGAAATGCCGTGAGCGGTGGTGTGCGCGGCATCGGCTTCTAGCCCTTGCTCATGAACGCCCAAGAGCTGCGGTAGTTAAATCCAAAACTTGAGCGCGGAAGGTTCTACTTCCGCGTTCTTCATTTACCAATCAAGGCTGCACAATGACCGCTTCGCCCGGCGCGATCTGTTCCATCTGGCGGATGGCTGGCGAGTACCAAACCTTGGGCGGCAAGCAGTCATAGGGTCTCGGATTTGTTTGCGGGAAATCGGAATTCACTTGCGGGCCAGCATCGCCACTGACACCTGACCAATGACCCAACTGATCTACATCGAAAGCTTCCAGATCGAAGAATAGTTCCGTGCGATCCGTGATGTAGTTCACATGCTGGCGCGCGATCGCGCTGAGCGCATTGGTGTACGCCTGCTGTGATTCAAGAAAGTCGCGCGCGGCCACATTCTGCACCGCGAAACGCAAACGTAACTGCGTACTAATCACCCGCTCGTAAGCTAATGCGGCGCTTGCAACTGCAATCGTGTATTGGTTTCGGTCCAATGCCAACTGACGCAAGTCTTCTCGGATATCTAGTTTGATATTGTCTTCGGCCGCCATCAAGTTCCGCAGACCAGCGTTGTAGCTAATCAATGCGACACGAAAATTATTGCGTTGTAAACGACGATTGAGCGGCGTGTCGAGTGCCACGCTCAGCCGCGTTTCGCTATTATCGAAGCTGAAATCGAAAGGATTGTCCGAACCGGATTTGGTCCTCAGAATTTGGGTAGCTCGCAAGTCAACAATGGATTTGAGATCGTCGCCCGCCAGTTTGATTTGTCGCCACGCGTCGGCAAGATCCCCACGCTGGTTCATGAGATCCAGTCGTTGTACCAGTCCCGTCAACAAGGCTTCGTTGGCATCGATCTCGATCTCTTCCCAACCATCCGGACCTTTTTCAAGCAACCTATCGCTCAACTCAATCGTCTTATCGACAGTCACTTGGACTATCATTTCAATAGACTTTCCTTCACTCGGAAGGATCACTTTCGTTGAATCGAGAGAGAGTTTTTCTATCCGGTCGGCAAGCGCTGTCGAATCTTTCATGCGGTCCGGAATCTTGGCAAGATCTTCCATTGCACTCGCCGCGAGATTGGAAGTTAGGCTAGAAGAGATTTTCTCGACAAAGTTAATCAAATCGGCCAATTGCTTTTCAGCCTCGTCACGTCGCTCAACTAGCTTTTCCGTTTCCGGCACGTTTACCATCGCCTGCGAGCTGGACAGCGCCAGATCAATAACTTGCAACTGAGCGGAGCAGAAATCGATCGCTCGAATCAGCACCCGCAGCGGTGGAGCGGGTGTCTCGGCTTGCAGTTGAGCGTTCAACTCAGCTCGCAGCACGTCGACCTGCATGCGAACGCCGAGGATCTGCAGCAATTGCTGAAGCTGTTCCAATTCCTGTGCAGCAGCTTCCACTGTTCTTCTTGCCTCTAGAACCTCCGCGTTAGTCGCCGCGCCGTTCGCTTCAACGCTATCAGACTCCTCGGCGTCGGCCTCGGCGAGCTCCATCCGCTGCTGAATGCGCAAGATGTTGAACATGCGATCTGCTAATACCTCCGCCACATTTGCAAGCGTTGTTGCGTCGACCATAGTTGTACTGCGCGTGCTAAGCAGCTCGGTTCGCGCTCGAGATATCATTTGCCTCGCGACGCTCAACTCGTCCTTCAGCGAAATCGATTCTAGTTCTGTCAGATCCAGGTAAACCAACATTTCAGTTGGCAGTCCAAGACGGAACTTGAGTTGGTCGAGCGCCGCGTCGAGAGCAAAGCAGTTGTTGACCAAGTTACTGCGCGTTCTCAATACGTTCTGTTCGAATTGGTCGACCTGGATTCGCGGGATTTTCTCAGCCGTGCGGTACTCGGCTTGGCTCTGGATAAAGCCACGTAGATTCGTGAAGTAATCCTGTGCGTTGATCTCGATGCCTCGATAACTCAACAGCAAGTTGTAGTACTGGTTGGCGACGTCGCGAAACAACTGCTTGCGAAATCGAATGTAGTCACGCGTTGCATAAATGACATCGCGTTCGGCTTGTGTCAAGTTTTCAAATCGCACATCGCGCTGGAAAATCGTTTGCTGAAAATCAAAGACCATCTCTGACCCGATATCGGTCGCAAAGCCCGAGGGGCCATTGAACGTCAATACAACGCTGTTCGCAAAACGAGCTAGAAATTCACCACCGGTAGCAAGCGTCTTCTCGACCCCAATTCCCGATGGGATAGCGAGTCGGTTTTCGGTGATGCCATTGTTTCGCAAGTGCCTATAGTTAGCCGCAGCTCCATTGCCAAATGGCGATGGATTGAGGTCGAACTGGTAACGTCGCCGAGTCAAAGTCAGAGCAGTGATGAAGAGGACTTCTTTACGAGTCTGGTATTCGCGACTGTTGATCGTGGCGAGTTCCATCAAGTTTGCAAGCGTCAAGCGACGAAGGTCCGATTTGAGCTTGGGCTGGTTTGCGGCGCCAAAAGTTTGCGAGTACTCATCTCGCAAAGATTGAAACTCGAACATTCGGTCTAAACAGTTTTGAGGCAACACTGACCAAGCCTGCTTCGGAATGGTAACTTTATTGACAGGTGAAACATTGGACCGAGTTGGTGTTGGCAGCGATTCCGTTTTCTGATCGTCCGTGTTGTCTTGTTTCTCCGCTGCAGCTATTGGTTCAGCAACTTGTACGGGTGATGGCACAGCAGGGGTCGCATTTTGTGCTGAAGAACCAGCAGGCGATC
>JANPLP010000624.1:0-4747 GCA_031426595.1 Planctomycetia bacterium
GCAATCTCATTAATGGTGCCGCGGATTTACTTTGTACCAGCGGGCGTTCAGTTACTTACCGGTTTCTTTTGTATCTTACAGTTTCCGTTGATGATCATCATCCCGTTCAGCGCGTTTCGTTCGCTGACGACAGAGACCGAGGACAGCACTTTTGAACTGCTGAGTATCTCCGCACTATCGGCTTGGCAAATCGTGCTGGGCAAGATGACTTCGGCGATGCTACAGATCTTGCTCTATCTCTCGGCGCTTGCCCCCTGCATCGTGCTGACATATTTACTGCGCGGCGTCAGTCTGTTTTCGATACTTTTTCTTTTGGGTTTAACGGTTGCCTTCTCAGTTGGCGAAACCGCCATCGCACTGCTGCTCGCCGCTGTTTCGAAAGCACGCATGCTGCAAGCTGGAGCGACAGTCTTATTGCTGATCGGTTTAATTATCGGTTACTTCGCTTGGACGTCGACGGTCGTGAGTGGCATATTGGTCGAGCTCAGCAATCCCCCGAAAGAGATTTACTTAGTATTGTTTGGAGTGGCTACAGTTATCGTTGTCGCGCTCAACTTAGTGCTGCGAACAGCGGCTGCTGCAATCGATTTCCCGAGCGAGAATCACTCAACGCCACTTCGCAAACGCATCGTGATCTTGGTGGGGGTGATCCTGTTTTGGTCAACTTTCGCCGTGGTCGCTACACGTGAAGAAGAGTTCGCGTTCATATTCTTGATCGGAGCCTTTTTAGTGTGCATGTTCATCGCGTCTTTGATGACCGGAGAACTTGGAATCATCTCTCCTCGAGCTAGACGGTCCCTGCCAAAAACCTTTGCCGGACGAGTCTTCTTAACGTGGTTTTACCCGGGAGCAGGGATGGGCTACATCTTCATCGTGTGTCTTTTCGCAGCGCTGGTAGCGACCATGTACGCCACCGAAGTCTACTATTCATACAGCATGCAGATGACCATGGGTCGTTCGAGCATGCAATACGTTGGTTATCTCCTGCTGTGCTATCTAACTTTTTATGCTGGCATCAACCGATTGTTTATGATGGGAATCGCCCGTCACATTCCCGCTCGAATGCTCGGGGCATTCGCCTTGATGGCAGTGACTTTGCTGGCGATGCATTTGGTTCCGCTGCTTATCGTATATTTCTTTAATGACTACCGCGAGTTCGCGTACGATTGGCATCAGGCATTCAATATTGTGTGGACTTGCGAACAAGCTTCCTCCGCCTGGGATCTGCCTGTGGAGGTAAGCATGGGCATTCTCACCCTAGCATCAATCGCTGTTTTCGGTTTGAATCTAGTGCTGAGTACCCGCGACGTGATGCTCGTTCGGATAGCCGAACCTCCGCGTCTCCAAGCTGAGAACAAAGTCCCGGTGGCTCGTCCTGTCATCGATCCCTTTGCGGATTAGCTCTAAGTCCTCGCAAGCTGCGATCGAGTTACTACGATCTTTCCGAACAAATTACTGCACCCGAGCTAGTTAGAACTTATGACCTTTCCACCTAACGATGATCGCCCAGACCCGTCCGAGCAACCTATTCGCGCGCGAGTGCCTGAGCATGTGGCTCGCGGTGCTTTTAGTACCGGCGTGATCGTCATGACGGCTCAGACCGAGATCATACTCGACTTTATCCAGAACCTCGGCCGCCCGCATCAAATCGTCTCGCGCGTGGTCATGCCTCACAGCGTCTTGCCGCAATTGGTTGACGCGCTCCAGCGCAATATGGATCTTTACAAAAATCGCTGGGGTGAGCTGCCCCATATTCCCACCTTGCCCCCCGTCCAGACGACCGTCGCACAGCACGGCAATGCGGCTCCCTCGGCCGCTCCACAGCTTGGTCAAAGCAGTTCGATCGCTAGCGGCCAATTCATTCCGTCAACGGAATCGGGTGCGCCAGACAGCAGTGGAACGGCAAGTGGCACGGGTCAACCGGCGGCTGGTGCGAACCCAACAGGCCCTGGCAATCCCAATGCTGCGAACAAACCTGCGTCGGGCTTCCAAGATACCGGTGCCCGTCGCCCATCAGCGCAAGAGATTTATGATGACTTGAAGATCAAAGATGAACTGCTTTCGGGGGCGTATGCAAATGCGGTGATGATTGGGCATGGACCTCACGAGTTTAGCTTTGATTTCATCACCAATTTCTTCCCGAACTCGGCGGTCAGCGCGCGGGTCTTTTTGTCGTCAGGACAAGTGCCGCGGTTCTATGACAGCCTCAAAGGAACCTGGGATCAGCTTCGTGCAAGAATGCAGCCACCACCGGACGATTTCCCTGGACCAACGGACGTTAACGGTTGAAATTCGATGAAGCTAATCCTTGCAAGTCAGTCTCCAAGACGTCGCGAACTGCTGAGCCAAGTGGGCTACGAGTTTGCGATTGTCGTGCCCAGCGAGTCGGCCGAATGCGGCATGTGTTCAGGTGAGTCGACCCCCGAGATGGTCGCGCGGTACGCTTATCAAAAAGCGCTCGACATTCGCCCTCGCATTGAAAATGAAGCGATCATTGTTGCCTGTGACACGGTCGCGGACATTCAAGGTCAGATGCTTGGCAAGCCAACCAATCGTGAGCATGCAGAGCAGATGTTGCGTCTGCTGAGCGGTCGCATGCACAGGGTGTTCAGTGGTCTGTGCGTCTGGCGATTGCCGGACGGTGAACCGGACGTGCGGGTGGCAAAGAGTGAATTGATGATGGATCCGCTTAGCGAAGCCCAGATTCAAGCCTACCTCGATACCGACGACTGGGTGGGTAAGTCCGGCGCGTTCGGCTACCAAGACGGTCATCCGTGGCTCAAGCTGATCTCGGGTACTGCCAGCAACGTGGTTGGTCTGCCGCTCGATCTGCTACGTGAAATGCTCGCGCCGTATGAAGGTAAGGTTTGAGGCTTTAGCCTACTTCGGTCGCTGGAACCAGAAGCAACCACAAGCGTAGCGCTGAGCGACTGCGAACTCGTGCGTTGGATTTTCGATCAGCCCTTCCGATGCGTCGTCTGGCAACAACGACCAGCGATGTAACTTTAACTCCGGCAATCCGGCTTCGATCATGGCTGGATCATAGATTCGATGCGCATTGAACTGAATTCGCGGTTGGCCGATCGGCACGACGATCAACAATGAACCACCAGGGGCCACCACACGTTGTAATTCAGCCAGCGCGCGCCGGTCGCCTTGCACGTCCAGCGGATCGCCATACCGCCCCAGCCCAATGTGTTCGATCGTATGCATGCACGAGATACTCTCCACACTTCGGTCTGCAAATGGCAGCTGACACAGATCGGCTGCGTCACATTTCAAATTGGACAAGCTAATGTTGGCTGGGCGATAATCGTAAAACTCGACCGGCACAAAGGCGGAAGCGATCGTCGCAAAATAGGTGTAAGAACTAATATCGATGTGCTTCGTCGGCCGCAGCTCTGCTAGCACGCGCGCAGCCCAGGCGGTGTGATAAACATAGTGAGCATCGAAGGGGAGATGCCCGGTCTTATCGTCGAGGCGGGCCCAGCGATCGGACCACGATGCAGAAAACTCGGGGCGTTCGGTTTGATTTTGACGCGCGAATTCGCGGTACTGGGATAGATAGCCGATGCGTCGATACGTTTTTGTTAGAATTTTCATCAGTTTTGCTAGCTTGAAATCCACTATCGCCGATCGCATACTTGCAAATCGCTTCTGCGCGAGCGTTTGTTACTTCGATGTGGGAAGCAGCAGTATGCCCTCTCGACACAATTTACGGCAACATCAATTCTCTCCGAAAGCCGCCGCTATGATGGACTCCCCTCGCCAACTGGTCGTCACCTTGCTTCACCTGGCAACTGTTTTTGCAATCTCCAGCTTTCCGGTGCCGAACGCGGTGGCGCAATCGGCGTTAGCCAACACGCAACTTCCCGGTGCGAGGATCGGCATTGAGGGACAGACGGTGTTGGTCCATCTGCAACCCAACTTCGCTGGCAAGTCGGTCGAGTTACCACGATTAGCGGCACCTGTGAGGTCGCTGGCTTGGCAGGGTGAGTCAGCGGACGCTCGGTCGAGTTTAAAACTTCAACCCGAGCTTACAACGTGGAAGCTGACGTGGGACGCAGCTCCTGCAGCAGGTGGCGTCATCGAATTGCAATTGGATGCGGCGCCATTGTTGATCGCTGAATGCAAACCCATTGAGGCGAACGGAGATGGTTCGCTGTACTTGCCGGCTCACATGGCGACGACGACGGGTGACAAAATCCGCTACGAACCTCAACCCTTCAAGAACACCGTTGGGTATTGGGCAGGCATGCAGAACTCGGCGTCCTGGTCGCTGAAAATCGCCAAAGCGGGCAAATTCAACGTGGCAATTCTGCAAGGCTGCGGTGCTGGCAATGGTGGTAGCACCGCGGAGTTGACGCTCCATTCCGCTGCTTCACCAGACAACGCTGCCGCCGAACTGCAATTCGAAGTTCAAGACACCGGCCACTTTCAGAATTTTGTCTGGCGTCACTTAGGAGAAATTAACTTGACAGAAGCCAGCGAATATCAGTTGCGAGTCAGCCCGAAGAACATCAAACGTGGTGCTTTAATGGATGTCCGTGCGGTCCATCTGATTCGGCTGCCCTAACTTGTCGGTGCTCAGCCATTCGCAGCTTGCATGCATAGCGCGTTGCATGATTCCACAAGTGATCCGAGAAAAATTGAAACTCGCAATTAGAGTTGCACCACCCGCAATCGAAACCCCGATAGGAATGCCTAGTGTAATATGGTGGGCTGGTGGCGGAGAACCTGCGCGAGG
>JANPLP010000625.1:0-7034 GCA_031426595.1 Planctomycetia bacterium
GAGCCACCGATTCGCAGCCAACTGTACTGCGCGAGAGGTTCGTTTTCGCGAACAATATGCGGAAATTTCTCGAACAACGTCATCGCTTCCGGCTCTTACTTGCTGGGTAAATTGGAGGCACATCGATCAGGTCTGGGAGGACTGATGCTTGGCCGATTTCAACTGAGCCACATTGTAGCGTCGGCTCGCCCAGTGCGTTATCGCAACCGTCAAAACGGCTCAGAGGACGCTGGCGGGCTGCTTTAAGCACGTCGACGACAGTCTTTCGGTTTAACTGAATAGCAGAAACCGGACGCTAGCGCGTCGCTAGCGCGTTCCGGCCGATCATTAACCCGAAAGACTCAGGTGCACGTGCTTAGGACCCGTTCGCGACAATTTTGAGCCTAAAAGCGCAGTTCACCGATTGGCTACCGTTCGGTAAGCCGGCAGTTCGAAGTGACGCAGTAATCCGGATCTCAGTCAATCGAATCTCATATGCAGGGAAGCTGTATGCTGATCGACAAAGTTGTTTGCGACTGTCGCAAATTGAGCGATGAGGGCGCGATGAAAACGAAAAAAGCGGCCAACTGTGCTGAAGAGTTGGCCGCTTTGTGGATTTGGCATGAACTCTGCAACGAGCAAAGAGGTGCCGGGTTAGGATCCGTTGTGGAACCTGTTACTGGGCATTTGCACGTTGGAGCAGTTCACCAATCCGTGATCTGCTCTGCATGCCTGTGAGGCTGAATCGTTTCCAGTTACCTGAGTGCTGGGAATAAACGACTACTTGAGGAAGAGTTTCGCCACGCATCAGTTGCTCAGCTAACTCGGGTCGTTCGTCTTTGTCGATTAGCGCGACAATGACGTCCTTTAGATCCCCTGATTCCTTCATAGGCTCTAATGTATCTCGCTTCATAACCTGGCAGGAGGCGCACCAACGTGCTCCCACAAGAATCAAGAGCGGCTTCTTTTCCTTTTCCGCTTTGGCGAATGCTTCTTCGTAGTTTAGAGAACTCTCTTTACCTGCGCCGGTGAGGGCCATAAGGAAAGCTAGTGCCACATGAACCATACTTGTCATCCTTCTTGAAAAGACAATACAGCGTTACACCCATCAGCTTTAAAGCAGCCTGCGAACAGACTCTGGAGCCTCTGGATAACTTGTCGTTGTGCTTACCAGCGAAAGGCGAGATGCCCGACTCGCATGGTTTGAACAAATTAGGAGTATTCCGATTCTCCTTCGCCAAGTTACGGTTCACGCCTGGCGGGTTGCTACGGTAGCCAACTGATGGCTACCGAAAACCACGTCATGCGAAAATCTTACTTCGATGTCTGGTCGAATTGCTTCAACTTGTCAGCACACCGACGGGTGTCACGTGTTAGACGCACTTTCCCATATTCATGATGAGGATTAGCGAGCAGCGTGGGAAACTAGCAAAAGTATTCCGATTGCGTTGCGTCTAACGACCAATTTGGGCCGCAGTATAAGCCACCAGTTTTCGGTCGCAACCGTCCAGACCTTTTTGGACTATCGGGAAGCGCGGCCCGCCGCGGTGATGCTAGCTATCCAGACTGTCTAACATTTTTGCCGCGTTTTACCTAAGTCGTTCGCTTTTTTCGGGTTAGATAGCCGACGCTAGCATTATTCGAGCTGGAAACGGACCCCGGTTTGGGTGTACACTGCGGCTTGGAAAACTTTGTGAAACTCCGTCTTTGTGGAAGGCAACTCGTAGAAACACCACAAAACGGCTCTCGTTTGCAATTTGAGGCGCCCCAAAAAACATGCGACTTCGTATCGGGCTGGTCGGGATCTCTCGCGATTGGCAGCAGCGGCACCATCCGGCTTTACGGATGTTGCAAGAGAGATTTGAGCTGCGCGGAGTCTATAGCTCTGTGATGGCCCTGGCGGATGGGGTTGCCCGCGAGTTTGGCACCCAGACTTGCGATGGCTTTCGCTCGATGATCGCGCGCGAAGACATTGATGCCATCATGATGCTTGAAGGCGACTGGTACGGAGTCGCGCCGTTGATGGCCGCTTGTGAGCATGGCAAGGCGATTTACTGTGGCGGTGAAGTCGATTTTGATCCCCATCAGGCTGCCGAGCTAAAACGGGCGGTGAACGATTCAGGTGTGGCCTTTATGGCTGAGTTCCCAAGGCGATTTGCACCCGCAACCTTGCGACTAAAGGAATTGATTGCGACACGTCTGGGGCAACCTAAACTCCTCTTTTGCCATCGTCGATTATCGCGTGAGAACTCGGACTCGAAACGCAACGGTCGATCCTTGACTGCTCGAGCCGATCGCGAATTGGTTGAGTTAATCGACTGGTGCCGGTTTATTGTCGGGCGAGATGTGCGAGCGATCCAAGCGGTTGGACATCCAGGATCCGAATCGATAAGCGGAGAATCGGACTACCAAGTACTTAGCTTGGATCTTTCCGCAGCCGACGCGCCACCCTTCGCAACTTTGGCTCAGATTAGTTGTGGTGCGTACATGCCAGCATCATGGAACGAAGCGATCACGTTCCGCCCACCGGCTGCCGTTCAGGTTTGCTGCGAGAAAGGGCTCGCATTTGTTGACCTTCCCAGCACGCTGGTTTGGTTCGACGAGGCGGGACGGCATCAAGAATCCCTGGACACCGAGCTGCCTGTTGGTCAACAGCTTTTCACTCAGTTTCACCGTGCCGTGACCAGTTTGGTTCGCAAAACGGCTGACTTAGAAGACATTTACCGCAGCTTGAATGCGCTCCAGATGGCCCGCCGAAGCATGTCAGACGGGCAACGTATTCAGCTCAGCTAAGAACGGCTTGGCTTGAAAAACGCTTGGCTAACTGCTGAGCTCGATTCGCAGGCCGTTTACTTATCTTTACCCAGCAAAACGTCGTAGCGGCCCTTCGAATCGGCCGCAGCGCGGGACATCCCGGGCGTATTGAACTCCATGACAATATTGCCTTGGCGATCAATGGCAATCACGCCCCCGCAATCTTCCGGCAACACCGTTTGAACCACTGCTTTCGCTGACTCTGCGAGCGATTTTGAACCGTAACGCATGCGGGCCGCGATATCCGAAGCCACGTTGTTACGAATGAAGTCCTCGCCCACACCTGTCCCTGAGACAGCACAGGTTGCATTGTCAGCAAAGGTTCCTGCACCAATGATCGGGCTATCGCCGACTCGACCCCAGCGCTTGCCCATCAGTCCCCCGGTGCTCGTGGCAGCAGCCAGATTGCCTTTTGAATCCAAAACCACGCAGCCTACGGTTCCTAGATAAAGTTGTTCGTCTTCGTCGCCCTGGGCTTTTGGGCGATGCAACGTCAGGTCAGGAATTTTCTTCTTCCACTTTTCCCAAGCCTCAAGCTGTTTGGGAGTACGAAAATAATCTGGTCCCGCTTGTTCTAGCTGCAGCGACTGGCCGAATTCATCCGCGCCATTGCCGATCAGCAAGACGTGCTGAGTATCGGTCATCACACGCCGCGCGAGCGAAATTGGATGCTTCGTTTTACGGACACTGGCGACCGCACCGCAGGCGCGGTTGGAGCCGTCCATGATAGCGGCGTCGAGCTCATGTTCGCCCGCTTCGTTGAGAACGCAGCCTCGCCCTGCGTTGAAGGTCGCATCGTCTTCGAGGACTCGCACCACCTGTTCGACCACGTCCAGCGCCGGCTTGCCCTCCTTGAGTAACGTTAAGCCGCGATCTAAGGCTGCCTTTAACCCGTCGCGCCGCTGTTTTTTGTACTCTTCAGTCCACTTGTCAGGCTCCCCTCCAGCTCCCCCGTGAATAACGATTCCATAACCCGTTTTCGTTTCCTGAGCGTTCGAATTCATCGGATTCCCGAAGTTAAGAATAGCGAGCAGGGGAGCAAGCAGTTTCACGAATCTTGGCATGCGAGGCCCTTCCTGGCTTGGCTGAATCAAGAGTTACTCTCGCAATAAATTAGCGAGCGTATTGGCAACACGAATCGAATAAGCTACGTCCGGTCTTCGGAAAACTCAAGCGACTCAAAGGCTACAAATCAACGAACTTCGTGGGAATTTTAAGCCGCAGGGGGCCAGCCAGTCCTCAGTGGTTTTGTATCGGCGTGCTGGACAGCCTCTCAAGGATCTTCGGACAGGCTGCCTCGAGCATATCGAGTACTGTCTCAAATCCGTCGTCGCCGCCGTAATAAGGATCCGGTACATCTCGCGGCCAGTCACCCTCTAGAAATTCGCTGAGCAACGTAAGCTTCGAATGGGGACTTCCAGCCAGAATGGACAGTTCTCGATAGTTGTTGCGATCCATGGCAACTACTAAATCGAACTCGGAGAAGTCCCGCCGAGTCACCATCCGCGAGCGACTTGTCAGCTCATATCCGCGGTTGGCTGCAGCGGCTCGCATCCGTTTGTCGGCTGGTTCGCCAATGTGGAAGCTGCTTGTGCCTGCGGAATCCACTTGCACGTTTGCCTGCATCTTGCTGACCAGTGACTGCATAACACCTTCTGCGGCAGGACTCCGGCAGATGTTTCCCAAACAAACGAATAGAATTTTTTTGGTCATTGATCGAAATTCGTGCCGATTAAAGCTTTCAACCTCACGGTTGAGCTAGACTAAGGGTCCGCGAGTTGCATATGCTTGAAGAGTTACGGAACTTATCGCTAGGGGGTCTTTTGTGCGTTCGGTATTCGTGGGAGTGGCTAGGTGATGGGGAAGCATTTTCGAGTTGGTGACCGAGTGGTGTTCACCCGTGACAAGCATACCACAAAGCCTGGTCCGCGGGCCAAGAATGTCGTAGCGACTCCGCACGGGGAAATGTACGAATACCAAGTAGATAAGTACTGGTTGGTAATCGGAGTTGAAGCCGACGGGCAACTGATTCTGAAGACCCGCCGTGGCAAGCAGCATACTTTTCCAGCTTCCGACCCGCGGCTTCGCAAAGCAGGCTTTCTCGAGCGACTGTTCAAAGCCAAGCTGTTCCCAACGCTCACCGGCGAAGATGACGCAACGAGCAACCCTAAGGACAGCGCCCAGTTCCCAGTTGGCCCCCACTCCCCTGCTAGCAGCCCCAATCGCTAGCACTGAATCTTACGCTCGTTTCAATTTCGCGCTGGCTTCGACATAGCATGAGCTGTTCGAAGGCAAAATTTGTGGATACGGCATTTGTGGATACGCCGGTTGAGGGCGGAACTCACGGGGCAGATAACTCAGCCTCAGTTCTACTGCCCAACCCTGCAGCATTTCGGACGACCGCAGACTCGCAGTCGAATGTTCAATACGTGAGCAGCGATTAGAAACAGACCGCCCAAAGGGGAAAGATATGGTTGCGTCTTAATAAGAGTTTCTGCTCCTGACGTCCCTACATGGCTCGCCAACTCGACGGCAGATAATAACGGCCGCCCATAGGTCGTTGAATGACTACAAGCGTCAAGTTCACAAGCAACCAGCCTATTCGCAGAGGCACTCGAGCCGCCGGCCCTTTCCTGTCTGCTTAATTCCGTTCGCGATGGGTGGCCAACCTGCGACGTTTGGGACTCGCAAATTTCACATTGCTCATCGATCGATCCGAACCTGCCGCTGGTCACTCCGTTGGACGAAATCAATACAAACTTAGGCAACTCGGCATCCGATTTGGAATCAGCTAACCGTCCGAACTTTTCCGTAAACCTATTTTCCGTAAACTTATCCGAGTCGCTCAACGGCGAATCGTAAACATGCAGATTTGAACAGCAAGCATCCGGGAGAATAAACGCGGCTATGAAAAGCAGCGATAATCCTATGCCCGCCGCTGCCAAGACCCGCCTGTCTCGATGAGTTCGGTAACCTGGCAGAATCGCACGAGCCACAAGGATGCCACACACGACCGCAACAACTTGGTGAAACAGTGGATCTGCCAGCCACTTAAGGCTAGTAAGAGTCGGTAATGTCGCCAATACCAGTGGCATCGCCGCGCAGTGGACCGCGCAGCCAAAGGAGCATAAAACTCCCAGCCAGTCGAGTCGACCGTTTTCAGCTATTACGGCTTGTGCAGCCATTCCTTAGCACTCCTCGTTAATCTGCTCAGGCCCGACGGTTTCCTCTACCGCCTGCCTTGCCCCAAAGTCCCGCAGATTTTATCGCTTATCGAACGCAAATGCAACTCGTGTGCAATAAGAAACGAGGAGGCAGACCAAAAATGGTAGTCAGGGTTCAATGTTACCGTGCAGGGTTACCCGTACTGGTTTATCCGTACTGGTTTATCCGTACTGGGCTGCCTGTACAGGGTTACCCGTACATTAGCGTCGGCCACTCGATTTCCCGCAGAAATGACGATTCCCGCAGAAATCACGAGGAAACGGTGGACAGGTAGCAGAAATCGTCGCCCCAGACCGCGGCGGGCGATTAAACCAGAAGTGCGCATGCTGCGTCGCGGGCGATTAGAGTCAGACTAGGGTTGGGAGCGGAGTGAGCTGCTGTCGCCGACGGTTCGCAGCGATCGCACGTAGCTCTAAATCGGGATCGACGAACTTGTAAAACACATCGCGCTGCCGCGCTTCAAAGCCCAACTCTTCGATGGCAAAACGAATCTGGTCCAAGGTGAGGAAGTGAACCGTCCCCGCCTCTGCCACCACATTCTCTTCAATCATCAAACTGCCCATATCGTTCGCACCATAAAGTATCGCGAGCTGTCCCACTTTCAGCCCCTGGGTGACCCAGCTACTTTGAATGTTGGGAACATTATCGAGGTACAGTCTCGCGACTGCTTGTGTACGTAAGTACTCGTATGCACCCGCCGGAGACACGTGGGCTAGATCTGTATGTTCAGGCTGAAATGTCCAGCAGATGAAGGCGGTAAAGCCCCCCGTCTCGTCTTGCAATTGCCGCAATCGATCCAGATGCTCAATCCGTTCTTCCAGCGTTTCGACGTGACCAAACATCATCGTTGCGGAACTGATTCCGCCGAGTTCATGCCAGACTCGCATCACGTTCAGCCAGTCGTCGGTGAGCACTTTGCCACGCGTGATCTCGGTGCGTACGCGGTCAACCAAAATTTCCGCGCCGCCACCCGGTAGGCTCCCTAGCCCCGCCCGTTGCAGCCGCTGCAGCACATC
>JANPLP010000626.1:0-9094 GCA_031426595.1 Planctomycetia bacterium
CAAATTCGTTGGCCGCTTGAGCTCGCATGCCGCGCTCGCGCAACAGTTGAACCAAGTGATGCTTGAACTCAGGCAGTCGCAGTCCCGCAAACAATGCGTTGCCGAAGTCGCCCCCAAAAATGCTGCCCACCACGACCGCTGTGTTCAGCCGATCGAACTCACGCTCGTAACAGCGACCTTCACGCAGCGCTTGCTCACCCGCTTCCAGCAACATGAATTGCAATGGATTGGCCTGCGCGATCTGCTTCGGCGGCACTTTATGCCTTCGCCAGTCGTATTCGAATCCGCGTACATGACCACCTAACGTCAGCAACTTTTGAGGACGTCCATGCCGCATAATCTCAATGGAGTCTGCGTTTGCAGTACCCGGTGCTGTGTTCATTGCCAAGCCATCACGCGGGCCGATCTGCGACTGATTTGAATGCAGTAACTCACTCAATTGAGCCACGTTGCTGGCACCCGGCAACACCAAACCTCGCCCGATCACGGCGATTGGATCAGACGAATAGTGAGCCGCATTCGAACTGGTCACGCGCGGCATCGACTTTGTCGCCGCGGTGGGCAGATACTCTTCGACGACCACATGCACATTCAAACCACCGATACCGAACGCATTCACGGCAGCTCGCCGGGGCACATTGGCCGCCAAACTAGGCCAAGCCTCACAAACATGCGGTACATAAAGTGGTATCTGCGACCAAGGGATCGATTTGCTCAAGTTCTCCACGTTGATCGACGGCGGAACCGTCGCGTGCTGAATCGACAGCACCGCTTTCACCAGCCCCGCCAAACCAGCGGTCTCGAGCGTGTGACCAATATTTGATTTCACACTGCCAACTGGAATGCGCTGTCCTACTGCACAATTCTCGCGGAAGAATTGCGAGAGCGCTTCCATCTCGGTCGCATCGCCAACTTGAGTGCTCGTCGCGTGTGCTTCAACCATTTGCACCGAAGCTGGAGTGACTTCCGCTGAGTAAGCTCGACTGATCGCCGTGTATTGACCTTCTTTGCGCGGCGCCCAAAGTGACTTACCCCTCCCGTCGCTCGACACTCCAATGCCATGAACAACTGCATGCACACGATCGCCGTCCGCCACCGCGCGCTCCAGCGTCTTGAGCACCACCGCGACATAGCCCTCCGAACTGATCAAACCATCCGCGGCTTCGTCGAATGGCCGCGATCCGCTGGAACTGCACGACTGAGCTTGAGAAAACAGAATTAAACTGTCAGATTTGTTGTACGACGCACCCCCCACAATCGCCACGTCCGATTGTCCAGTTTGCAATGTTGCCGCCGCCAGGGCGAGCGCGACCAGCGAAGAGGCGCACGCTGCATCGATCGACATGTGCGGCCCAGTAAGCCCCAACGCGCGACTTACAATTCCAGCCGCAAAACCCGCTTCAGTGTACGGTTGACCTTCGTCGTTGCGTTCCGGACGACCCGCCCGCACCCGCTCCAACAACGCTCGTTCGAGTTCTTCAATGCCGGTCGTTCCATTTAATCCGACCGCGTCTCCGACCGCTTCTGCTAATCCTGGCACCGACTGCAATAACTGCACATACTCAGGAGCCAAAATGCGATACGCGAGCTCCCCGCCAAGCGTGCTACCGCCGCTGTGACCGACGAAGACCGCCCCATTCCGCAAGGGTAAATCGCGTGGATTCCAACCCGCATCGCGACAAGCAACGGCAGCCACTTCGCACAGAGTCAGATGGCATCGATCCCAATTCGCCGCCTCCGCCCGATCGAAAGGCAACACCGACCAATCGATTTCCCGCTCCGCGACGAATCCACCGATTTCGGAATATGTCTTCCCGCGGCGCCCCTTCTCTGAGTCAAAATAGAGCTCGCGATTCAATTTCGCGTCCGGCATCCGCTCAATTGCCGACGCCCCCCCGCTCAGCAGCCGCCAAAACGCCTCAACCCCATCCGCCCCCGGCAACCGACAAGCCATCCCCACAATCGCCAGCGGCCGATTGAGCAATCCAGAATTTTCATTCGTGCCGTTCATAAAGGAATTGAGCATTTGTCAGAGTAGTGGAATCGTAGCTGCTCGGGTTCGACCAAAAAACCTTGGTATTCTAACAGGGTCTTGTCGAAAGTGCGTCGCCTAAATCGCATTCTCGGACAGGGCGTAACCTTAGATCTTGCACCCTTTATGCCAAGAATACCAGCCGTTTGTAGGCTGGTTTGTGGCGAAAGTCAGTCGATGGGGTTTAAACTGGAACATATAAACCGGTCTTGTCGAATGAATCGCATGCGTCGGCATGATTCGATTCAACGAGGTTTGCAAAACTGTCTAAGGTCACGCGTCAATTCCTGCAACGTGACGGGCCATCCAGCGACCGGATTTCCAAAGCACAGGCATCTACCGTCACTCATCAGGTCACCAAGTGTCCACTCCCCAGTAAGGCTCCCTGCGATATCGTTGCTGGCCGCGACGATTGCAGCCGTGATAGCCGTTGCAGAAGAAGACTGCTCGGAAATCCGCCATCGATCTGAGTGTTTTGCCAAGCAGAGAGGGGGAGGAGCCGCGTGGCCGAGCACCTGCAGTTGAATGAGTTCCGCGTTTGGGTCGTAGGGAAGCGGCTCGCACGCGGAAAGTTGGCTAAATAGCGGGGCGTATTCAGCCATAACAACTTGCGTCTTCGGCCAGCCAAAATTCGATTGCAATGCGAATACAGCTAGTTTTGTTAGCCGATCCACGTCGATAGGGGGACACGGTAGATCGGGCAAAGCGGCCTGCGTACTACGACAGTCAAATTGTGGATCGCAATTGAAGTACGACTCATAGACCGCTAACTGCTCCCTGACATTGGCAAAAAGCGCTGACGAAGCGGCTTGAGCTTCGATAGCTATCGGCAAATTTGCTAGACTCAAATCGCCATCATCGCCATTCGCCGCAGGCGCTGAGTCCGCACTGACTTCTCGAATCGATTGTTCGATGGCTGTCTGCATGGCGGCGCACGAAACCGGTTGTGGATTCGTCAAGTGGTAAATAGCCCCATGTAGCTGCTTGTCCATCGCGATGCGAACTATCGCTTTCGCAACCCAATCAACCGGGACGATGTTTTTGCTGTCCGCTTCGCTCAACCCTAGTTGCTTCCGAAACCCGGCGCCTTGCAGTTGGCTTCCCCCGGGAAGTTTTACCAACTGGCTCGCGATCTGGAGAGGCGCGTAAAATCCGTGGAAAGTGGAGGTATACCCAGTTCTGGAGTCGCCGACGATGATGCTGGGTCGCAAAATCGTCTTCGTCTTCAACCATTCACATTCGCTGACCATTCGTTCCGAAGCAATCTTACTCGTTTCATAGTCATTCCCACCGTTCAGACCGCTTCTGACCGTCACTTCCCGACGCGGAAGCTGCATTTCGGAATCCAAAACGGCCTTGTTGCTAACATAGGCGGTCGAGACGTAATGGAAGCAATCGACCTCGTAATCCCTGAGAAAATCGAGCAAATTGCGAGTTCCGCCTACATTGCTTAGGTACGGTTCATCTTCTGGCGTCGCAGCCGAAAAGCGAATGCTGGCTGCACTGTGAATGACCCCGAGACGTTTTTTACTTAGCCAACGTCGGTCCGCCTCAGACACTCCCAACCCAGCTTCGTTGAGATTAAACGCAATAGTTCGCGGCCGCAGCAGCGCAACCTCAGTCTCAAAAGGGGCCAGGCATTCTTCAACCCTCGCGGCGGCAGACGCTGCGGCCCGCGCACGAACCATCGCAGCCACCAACTGACCCGCCCGCAGTAAGTCTGCCAAGACAAAGCGACCAACCAACCCCGTAGCGCCGGTAAGCACCCAGCAGTCAACATTCGCAGACGCAAATCTAGTTAGCTGAGGCAACCCAATCTCCCAAAACAGTCCAAACGCACTTAAACCCCGCCCATCGCGGGAAACAGATATTAGGCGGGCAATGGTTGCCAGGCAAACCTATAAAACACGCAGTTGCACATTTCGCATGCGGACAATTCCTCGTCCCTCCGACACGCTATGACAGGCTAAATCTAAGTTTGCCGGGAGACTTGGTAAAATCTCCTCTACAATGCGCCGGAATCCCGTTTCACCCTGGAACCAATTCCGAAAAGCGAAACACCTGCTGCCACGCCGTCAGTTTGACTAGCGAGTGTACAGAAGTCAAAAACCAAACCACAAAGTGGGTAAATGCAGATGGCAATGCAAGGATCTCGGCCATAGTTAAGATACAATTCAACTGATCCTCACATGCGGAAGATATCTCAAGTAGATGTTCCTCCAACTTGATTCAAACCGTGTGCGATCTGTTGACGAGAAGTCGCTTTACGCGCACAGTGGAGACAGCTTTTCGCCTCAGGTGATGGATTTAGACTGAACAGAACGAGACCGATACGAAAATGAACGACAGCAGAAGCGCCCGAAACGAGAAGTCCCCTGCCAAGTCCGACGACCAAGCCGCTGGTGGCGACCTGTCTATTGACTTGCTCGCGATTTTAAACCGTCGCAAGGGTTTCATCTTTCTGTCCGGTATTTTCGGACTGCTGATAGGTGCTTGCTACTTCCTGCTCCTCCCTCCGACCTACGAATCGAAAGCGCAGCTCTTGCTGATGCAGAACGATTCCGGTGCCATTGCGTCGAGCATGAAGAACGGTGAATCGATCTCGGAAGACCTCCTCGCCACGCACATGTCGCTGATGCAAAGCAAACGGATCGTTGGCGAAGCGCTAAAGACCGCAGGCCTAGAAGAACTCCCCTCAATCGTCGAAAAACTCGGCGAAGACGGTTCAGCCGCGGACTACGTTATCAACAACCTCTATGTAACTAGAGGCGGTTCTGGCACTGCGCGGGGCGCTCGCGTTTTGTCTCTCGCCTTTAGACACACTGTCCCGGAAGATTGCCAGAAAGTGGTCGCGGCAATTCTCGCGCAGTATAGAGAGTTCGTAGCGTCTAAATTCAAGGATATCAACGAAGAAGCAGTACGTCTGATCGGTACAGCGAGACTTGAACTCGAAGAGGAGATTAATGATCTATCTGAAGGTTATCGCGAGTTCAAGAATGATGCACCGATTATGTCTAGCACTAGCGGCGGTGCAAATATCTACGCACAAAGGTATGAGGAGCTTTCAGCTCAACTTTCCCAATTACAGCTTACCATTGATGAGTCGCGCGGCCGACTTGAACTCGTCAAAGATGGACTTAAGTCGCTCGACAACACAGAAGGTCGTGAGCTTGAAAAACTCGCCCTGATTGATGAAAAAAACGCAGAACGACTGGGGGTCATCGTCACTGTTGAAAATGGCGAGGCGCGAACGGCTAAGTTTATGGCTTTGCAACCTGAGCGCGCGAGCGCAGCAACTGCTGAATACAGCTCACTGTTGGACCTTAAAGCGAAGCTAAAACAGGCGACCGCAGAATACGGAGCAAATCATCCTCAAGTTAAAACTTTCGAAACTCAGTTGAAAGAAATGCAGGATTTCTTTAGTTCCCGGCAAGGAGTTTTGGGCGTGGAGCCAGGACAGAAACCGATCACCCCAGATGATGTCATGGTCGCGTACGTAAGCCTGCTTGAAAACGACTTGTTAGCACAGGAAAAACGGAAGTTAGATCTTGAGAAGCAGATTGCGGAAGCTGAAAAAGGTGCGAAAGCACTAATTTCCGTCGAATTGGAAGACGAAGCGAGGGTACGAGAACTGGCGCGCCACGAGGACCTCTATAACTCCGTTGTCGAGCGACTGCGCGATATCAATATGCAACAGGACTCTTCGGCGCTTATCCAAGAAGAAATCGCTGCCCCAGAAATCGGCGAAAAGGTCTCACCAAAAGGAAGCATCGCTGCTGCAATCGCTGTGCTAACAACCATGCTTGCCGCTGGCGCGACAATCCTTGTTGCAGAACTGCGGGACGAAAAAATTCGCTCTACAAATGATCTTGAGGCGATCTACCAAACACGTGTTCTCGGCCAGATACCCGACTTCGAGGCGAACGTTGAAAGTCGCCGACAGATGCGAAAATCGGCTCGCTCAAAGTCAAGTTTATCGCCACAATTGTTCACTTATCACGAACCCCAGTCACGGATCAGCGAAGTCTTCCGTGGCATGCGAACGCAGTTGCTCTTCGACCTCAGCGGCACAAACCGCCTCTTGGCCGTAACCAGCCCCAATCAGGGCGATGGTAAATCGACTGTTACGGCCAACCTCGCCATATCGCTCGCAAAAACATCTAAAACCGTGCTGCTTATCGACGGTGACATGCGTCGCCCAAGCGTGCACAAACTATTTGGTAAAGACAACAAGTTCGGTCTCGCTGACGTGCTCCAAGGCAAAGGTGACCTGGCGGATGCAATGATTGAAACCGAGTGCAGCACTCTGACTCTGATGTTAACCGGCCCGCTGCCCAGTGACCCTGCCGAATTGCTTTCCCAAAAGCGCTTCGCGGACCTGCTTGGTGCCATGCGGCAAAAATTTGATTATGTCATCATCGATTGCCCCCCACTGCTCCCCGTCGCCGACCCAGCGATCGTTGCACCACTGGTGGACCGAGTGATCGTCGTGACCAGCCTAAGCAGTAAGGGCCTACCTGAAGCCGAGCAGTGCCACAGGATATTGGATTCTGTCAGCGCTCAAGTAGCTGGAGTCGTTGTAAATCGATCCGGCCTCCCCGGTGCCGGCTACCGATACTCTGAATACGAGTACACGGCAGCGGAGACAACCGCGGGTGTTTAATCATAGCACACCTCACAGATCCCGATGCTTACTGTCGACGATGCTTAAAGCTTAGTTCACTAGCCTTCCGGCCAAAGGGAATAGGCCAATGAGCTTTGGCTTAGTCGTTTCACGAATGCTTGGCCTGGAGCCCAAAAGGCTTGTGAGAAGTCTGTCAACTCAGATCGTTTATAATCCCCAGAACCACTTCACTTGTCTTCCGAATGAGCGACTTTTTTTCGTGTGCCAATTTTGCCTTGCTTATGAGCCAACATCAGGCCTGAGCTAGTTCCGAACGTCCATACCACGATGAAGCCAACTTCATACGGCATCCAAACCGTACCCAAAACGAGCAATGCGGCGAATAAGCTAGACCCCACACAGTAGCAATGCCACTGAGGGCTTTCGCCCGGATACTGATTACCTACATAATAAGATTGCCACAAGCTAATCAACGCTGCAAGTATAAAGGCTCCTGCGCCTAGGTACCCAAACCGCAGGGTGAGCAAAATGTACGTATTGTCGATGAATTTCACGTCTTTCAGCGCCTGGGCTTCCATAGGACCAACCGGGACATTAATAGGAAAACCCGTAACCGCTTGAGTTCCAAACCCCAACAGTCCCGACCTCTTGAGTGCGATTCTATTGACAGTAAGCAAGTTAAAGCGACTCCTGACGCTAGATTGCAACGTCACTTCGCCATTGATTATGATTTCTTTGCGGTTCTCTCCCGACCACTTTTCGAACTGTCGAATGATTGGCTCTTGAAGCGTCACAGCCGAAATGGCAAGAAAGCCGACAGTCAGCCCAACGGCCAGCCTTGCACGCGGAATAAAACAAAATGCTCCGCCCGCGAATCCCGCGATTACTCCCAGCACCGCGCCCCGCGACCCCGTCGCTGCGATCCCTACACTCATTGGAATTAGCGCAAAGACCCACAGCGCACAAGCACGCTTCTTGAAAGCACGTACCGTGGCAACGCCCGCCCAGCCCATCAACATCAACTGCATCACGCCAAAATAGATCGGATGCATAGCCGGGCCATAAGCCCGCTGAATTCCCCACCGAGCCGCATCGCGGCTGGCACCCTCCTCAGGTCTGATGCCAAACAAGCTTTCAAATACATTGATGTCTGTAAAGCCTTCGACAACGGACGCAACCGCCATCAGCAGTCCAACGCTGGCCAATGCGATCCACAGCCGCGACGCATCCTGCCTGGATTGTAGCGCAACTCGTCCAACGACGTATGGCAAGTACCACTCCACGTACATGCGTCCGAGAACTATCCACGAAAAACCATCGTTATGGGTATCGCTCGCAAAGTGGCATGCAACCAGTACCAACATCGCATAGTCGCAATTCACAAGCCGAATCGGAAACGTCCTCCCCGGCATGACGCAATACACGAGCAGACAAATTGTGCTCACGGCTGTCTTGACATCTATGCCCGTTCCAACGATTGAGCCCTTTGCACCTTCAAAGAGCGGCAACATAATCCATGCAGGAATTAGCCAAGACAGCACCACCACCCAACCAATTGCAGACTGTGGTGAGAACTTCAAAGACAGCACGACAAACAGCAGGAGTAAGATGCTTACACAAGAAGTCCACACGATTTCACACACTCCAAATCTTCACAACCGAGACTGATCACTCAACCGGTAGCTGCAAGAGAATTGCCCGGCACATCTTAATTCAAAATTTTCTTTTAAGTATCGTGCGAAAGTTCTTGCAAAACTTCGGGATAGCACTAATTCCCCACCGAGTATTCGTTCTCTACGAAATAGTCAGCGTCCGTGCTGCGAATTACTCTCATTAGCCGCAATTACCGACGCCACTTGTTGCCCTAAGGAGCAAGGCACTGCTGTAAAATGATGCGTTGCCAACCCGCTCTGACGCAACAGGTAGAAGCCTTGAGAAACTACCTTCGCCTAACTGCGCAGTGCAAGGCCTTCAACTGCATTAAAGACGCCGCGCAAACTCAGCGGCGAAACACCGCCCGTTAGCTCCCCGAATCCAGCAAAAATTTCTTCCGCGGGCCGGGGGCCGAAGCACCCACGAGCGCCGTTAACGTCGCAATAGCAACCACTGAGTAGCATAACAGAGTGGCTGGGCCTGCCCGAGTATTGCCTATTCCTTCACACCGTCTATCTTGGAGTCAGAAGCTAGCTGAAAACTGAAACTCTGCAAGTGCCGGAATGGGTGTTACCCACAGGAACGAAGTCTAACCCAAGCTCGCCGCAGTCTGTGTAAGATAACTTTTACAAGAACAGCCGCTACAAGTATGAACTTGCTGCTTAAAAAATTCCGACTCCTATTCGCCTTTCGAAGCGTCTGGGTGCAATGTGGGAAATGTTACAAGTTACGTGCAGAACTCGAGATGCGCGATTACGGACACTGCTACCTTTGCTCAACATGTC
>JANPLP010000627.1:0-7528 GCA_031426595.1 Planctomycetia bacterium
AGGCAGAACCATCACCCGGTAAGCCAATCCATCCATCAAGCGTAGCTTGGCGGGTGGTGATTGTTAAAGACTCACTCAGGATCGTTTCGAAGGCGGTAGCGAACGGAAGGAACTCCGGGAGCTGCCAAATAAGGGGGTAAAGCATGAAAATGCGTGTTTTCCTAGCAACACTAGTCGTGGTTGCCGCAGGCTACCTGACTGGATGCACCCCGGTGCGACACAACCTGCCGCCCGCTCAGCAATTGCTAGAGCCAGGCCCAGGTGTGGGCGGACCGGGTCCTGGAGTTCTCGGCGGTGCGGATGTAATGCCGGCTGCGGGAATGGCCATGGGCGGAATGGCTGGCGGTGACGGATGCGTCGCTTGCTCTGGCGGCACCGGCGACGGTGGCGGACTAGGCGGCGGCATGATGCCTATGGGTATGGGCCCAGGACCAGCCGTGCAGATCCTCTTCAATCGTCCGGAAGGAATGCAAGTTCTTTACGACATCATTGGAGACGGAACATTTACCAGCGAACCGCTGTACGTTCCAGGACGTCTCGAGTTTCCTCAAGGCGGTATCTATCGCCTGAAATTGACCAACATCCAAGGTAAGGAAGGGGTCGAGCTGTATCCGACAATTGAAGTCGCAAACGGCAGTCCCCGCACCGGCGCGTACTTGGCTCATAACGCCATTCCCGTCCAGTTCACCACGGATGACTTTGAACAAGTGCTCTCGGGCAACTTCGTGACCAAAGTTATCTACTTGCCAGATCCAGAGTTCCAAGGCGACGCACTTGTTGGCGTCGACGTGCTGGTCAGCAATCGAATTGATCCAGGCCTGGATCCAATTATCGAAGCCGACCGTCGCGGTGCGATCCTTGCGATCGTTCGCTTAGGAAATAAAGACATCGAACTCGCAGGTGTCGGAATCGGCAACGGTCTCGGCATGGGCGGCGGCATGGCTGGCGGCATGGCAATGTGCGGTCCTGATGGTGCCATGCTGGGTGGTATCCCAGCGTCGCTGCCAGGCTACGTTGCAGGTGTAACAGCTCCGCAATACGGTATGACCTTTACCGGCACGCCGATTGGGTTGCCTGGACCACCGCACATTCCGCTCGGCACACCAGCCGGACTGAAGAAACATACGATCAGCAACCACACCAAAATGCGATTGCCAGATCCAGTCGATAACTTGAAGATCCATGTACGTCAAACTCCTGGACAGAGCTATCCGCAACCTGCCAGCCGCGCTTACATCCACGAACAGAACATCCATCCAGGTGTTCCAACCGGTAAGCCAGCCTATATGTATCATAGCCAACAAGTCGGCGGTCAATAAGTAACCGGTCAATAAGTCGCTTGCTGCTCTCCGGAGCAACAAAGCAACTGGCGTGATCAATCCTAATCGAGACCTCAGACTCTTCTCATTCCGTGAGAGGAGCGGTTGGCTCGAGCACAAGTAACTAAACACTCCAAGCTGGCCAACGCAGCCCAGAGTGAGCAACTAAACCTCCGCTCAGTTGAACACTTAACTGCACCGGAGACATGGTAAACGTGAATGAGTGAGGCGGTTGGGTGCAATGTTGTACCTGACCGCTTTTTCCCATCCCGCGATTTGAGTGCATGGTGGCCAATGACCGACGCGAAAACATGGATCGATGTGACAAGCACCCAGCCAACTGGAGTCGCTAATTGGTTGCGCCGATGCGGACTCGCTGCGGCAGTGATCGCTTTCGCGATTCACTCCCCTGCCCTTCTTGCGCAGTCCAAACCACTGCCAAACGTACATTACTTTCTTGACGCGAAAGGCGAACCCGGCGTTGTCGCTGGCGCAGCTATCGCTCGACGCGTGCCCGGTGTGGGATCTTATCAAGCCATCGAGGTTTCAGGTCCGAAAGGGGTCCAGGTCGCGCTCGCCCGCGAGGGACAGTTCCTGCACACCCTCGAAGCCCCTGTGAAAGTCGGCATGATTGTGGGCGCGGTTTACCGTGTACGAGTCACAGGTATTCCGTTCCGACCTGGTGAAGAACTTTATCCAACCATCGAAGTCATCGATCGAGTTCACGCGCCATCTGGTCGAGAACATCGCTTTCCAATCCCTGTCGTGCTTGAAGAATCCGATCTGCGTTCGGCTCTCGACGGCGCATTGGTGACCCGCGTAATCTATCTCGAAGATAGTGAAATCGCCGACCCAATCGCGGTCCCACCCAACGCGCAAACCGTCATGGATGTGGGTCCCATGGACAATGCCCTCAAGTCGGCTGATCAGCTCGGTCGCCCCGTAGCTATCCTCCGAATCGGATCGCGCGTACCAGCCAATCTGCAAGGCGATATCACTGATTTTTTGTACGGCTGCCCGCCTTGGATTCCTGTGGCTACCGCTCCCAACCGCGCAGCGATGTTAGGTCAGGGCTTGTGGCCAGAAACGCCGCCGATCGAACCAAGCAAAATGCGGAGCGAACCGCCCGAAAACAATGAACCTCGCACGCCCCAAACTTGGTAACCAGTCAAAGAAGCTCACACGTCAACTCGACAGCCGATCAATGAAAAACGTGAAGGAAGTACGTATGAGTCGACTTAAAACTGGCTACACCACAGAATGCGCAGGGCTTACGATCCCTCGCAACGCTTGGATGCGTTTTACCCTTAGCTGGCCAACTTCTGCACTTGCTCTGCTAGCCGCCGCTGGCTGCACCACTGCTGGCGGCTCAAACCTGCTCAACAGTACTTACAAAAAGCCCATCGTCGCTGCCACTGAGACCGCCCCTGCTGATATGTCGCTCCGCGGTTCAACATCCGCGCTGCAAAGCAACCAGCGCCCCGCACTGGGCCGCAGCGATGTTGTGACCGTCAGCCACTCAGAACCAGTGGCTGCGCCAGTCTCTGCATACGCTGCCGAACCGATGACGATTCCTTCGGCAACTACCGCTTCGTACCAAGTTGCCGGTCAATGCTCGCCCTCATGCGGAACCAATTGCGGCTGCGGAGCTAGTAGCCACGGTGGCGAACCCTATTATTCACCGATCCAGGGCCAACAAGTCACCGATGTACAGGAATACATCTTCGATGGGGGCGACCTAGACCCCGCCCTCCTAGTTCGCAAGGACGCGACCGTGGCAGGACTTAATCCCACGGATACCGTGGCTTACTATGAGACCTACGATGGTCGGCTGTGCATAACTCCCACCAATCGAGTTCCTATCTATGCACCACGCTTTGGTGCAGTCCGCCAAATCACAGGAGCGGTTCTCTCGGAACATGCACTTGCCACCGAGCGCATCTTAGCTCCAATTTCACCAAGCCGGTTTGAAGATAAAAATCTAGTTTCGTCGATGGTGCAGCCAATCGCCGCACAGGGCGAAGACAAAGTCAGCTTGATCGACGCATTTCGGGATCGCAACAGCGGCGTTCCACTGGCGCAAATGATCCCACCGCAGCGTATGAGCGACGCTATTGTGCCATTCGAAGCAGTCGACTTTTTTCGCACCGGTGTGTTGAAACACGAAGATATTGCCGTGCTGGGTCAATTTTTCCAGAATGCCAAGGCCTGGGAAACTCCTGAATCGCTCGAAGTTCTAGTTGACGGCGTAGAAGCGGCCATTGTTCGCGACACCAAGCAGCCTCAAGATGTCCATGTTTACGATTTACCGCCTGGCAAGTGTTCCTTGCGAATCTGCAAAGCCGCTTCGCATATGATCGCGAACTCCGGCGATCAAATCACTTTTACCATTAGATTCGATAATGTCGGCGCTCAGCCAATCGAAAAAGTTGTCATCCTCGATAGTCTCTCACCTCGTCTAGAGTATATTCAAGACAGCCAGCAGAGCAGCATTTCCCCAGCTCCTGAATTTTCAGCAGAACCTAACGATGTCGGATCAACGGTGCTGAAATGGCAATTCAAATCATCGCTTAAAACAGGTGAGGGCGGAGTTCTACATTTCCGCTGCTTGGTGCGATAGTTGAATTGTTGGCGCAGCACTGACCTTCATCAACCGCCAACACAACTTCGCTGATGCACAGCACTCATCTTCGCAAAGACTCAATTCACGGACTGATGATGGGTGTCGCCATCGGCGATGCTCTTGGGTTCCCGCGCGAGGGCCTAAAGCGCCGCGTCGCTTTAAAGATGTTCGGCCGACCAAGTCCCTACTTCCAGTTGCTTCCCTTTGTCGGTATTTACAGCGATGACACACAGCTGATGCTGATGGCCGCGCAAGCCACCTTGCGGTGTCGGAGCGAATGGCGTCCCTTCCGCAGTTCATTCTTGCGACGACTGGCATGGTACCCACTCAGTATTCCAGTAGGCGCTGGTCGAGCCACAATCTTGGCCGCAATGAAAAGCTGGCTGCGGATTACAGGCTTGCCAACAAGTTGCAAGTCGGCGGGCAACGGACCAGCCACGCGAGTAATCTTCCTCACGCTTGCTCTTCATGGTACAGATCACCGTACACTTAAGTGGGTTGAAGACGCGACGCGTTTGACCCACAACGATCCACTCGCCGTCGACGGCTGCCAAGCGCTCTCGCGTCTTGTTCAAATTGCTGGTACGACGAAAAACAAATCGCTCGACAGTTGCGAAGCCCTCGAACAAGTTATCGCTGGCTGCAAAGAGAATCTTCTAAGGGAAAAGCTTGAGCAACTTCGTCCATTCCTTGCCGGTGATCGCAGCCCCTCAGCCGTCGCGCGCCACTTGGGCTGGGATCGCGGCATCAGCGGCTTTATCGTCCCGACCGCTGTCATGGCGAGCTACTGCTTCTTGCGATACCCAACCAATTTCGAACGGGCCGTTCAATCAAGCATCAGGCTCGGCGGGGACACAGATTCAGTGGCAGCCATCGTCGGTGGTCTGGTCGGAGCACATGTCGGCTATCTAAATTTACCGACCCGACTAGTCGAACAAATCAATATCTTTCCGCACAATGCTAGTTGGATCAATGAAATGGCCGAGCGACTGTCGCACTGGCCCCACGGCGTAGACGACTTGCATTTCGCTCCTGCCCTCCCCTCCGAACCGCTGCTTCAACTCATTCGCAACTTGCTGTCGCTGCTATTGGTGCTTTTTCACCTGATTCTCCGCGCACCGTACATCGCTCTAACGCGTTCGACCCCCCGCCGAAAGCGGAACTGAATTCCCCGAATTTCGCTTCCCACTGCCGACGTTTTTTCGCGGATCCCATGATGTCGAGCGAGAATCTGCTTGCCCCTAGTTAGGCACATTCATTTGCCAGCGACAAAACTATGAGCCAACATGTTTCTGCTTCTGATTTCCTCGCATCGGACGTGACCGCTAGCTGTAAAATTTAATTCACGGTAGTCTGCACCCGTCAACCAACCCTACTTCATCGCTCGGAAGCTCACTTCGTTATGCCGCGCAAGAAGATCTTTCGACTTCTTCTACAAGCTCTCATACTGCTAATCGTTGCGGCCGGCATCGCGCACAGCAGTCGCAAGGCGGCGCTGCAACTGGATGCTAAGAGAACCGAGCTCGCGCAGTCGGCCGCAACCTACGAAGCAAGCGCGGCGGAGACGGACGATCCCGACGAACGCGATCGCATGCTTGCCGAAGCGACTCGACTGCGAACTGCAGTCAGTCGATTTTGGCGCGCCTCCCCTCCCCTGCTGCTGCTGTCGGCTCTGTGCTACGCGATCGGTCTACTCCCGGCCAATTGGTACTGGCGCGAGTGCCTAATCACGATGGACCAACGCGCCCCATGGCTCGCTACTACCTGGGCCTACTTTTTTGGCGGATTGGGTAAGTACTTTCCAGGTAAAGCCATGGTCATCGTCCTGCGACTGGGCGCGCTCTCCGCCTACAAGTTCAAAAAGATGGCGACTGCGATTACCATTTTCATGGAAACACTCACCATGATGGCTGTGGGAGGCGCACTGGCATCGATCTGCTTAATTGCCTTAAATCTCGACTGGAGACTAACCGGCTTGGCAGTCGGCCTGCTCCTGTGCATGTCCCTCCCCACCCTGCCCCCTGCTCTGCGATGGATCATCACAAAACTCCAACGCGGTGTTTCGACCGAAACGCTCAATGAGTGGACTAGCCGAATTCATACTCGCTTGATCCTCAAAGGCTGGGCAGCGATGACGGTAACTTGGCTAATGTTTGGTATCAGTCTCCTATGCGTACTTCAGGGATTACCGATCACCGAACAGGCAACCACCGATTGGTCGCAGTTGTTACTCAGTTCACTCGGTGCTTGTACGCTCGCCGTTGTGTTAGGATTTGTGTCGCTGCTTCCCGGCGGAGCGGGGGTTCGAGAAGTCGTTTTGTCAACAATTCTCGCCCCGATCGTCGGACCGACCGCAGCCTTATGCGCGGCGATCTGGTTGAGAGTCGTTTGGTTGGTGACGGAACTAGCTATTGTTGCAGTGTTAGCGGCGATTCGTTTCGCTCTTCAGCAACCCGCTCGACCCCGCGCCTCCGCCACATCAACCTGAACAAGTCCATTCACCAGAGTTCTTTAAGTTCATAAGCTCAACTATGTTGTCAATCGTCATTCCAGTGTTTAATGAGCAAGATAGTCTCGAAGAATTGCTCACACGCATCGAGCATATCGCTTCACAGAATGGCTACCAACTCGACGTGCTGATGATCGATGACGGTTCGACAGATAACTCTTGGAGCACCATCGAACGACTCTGCGTTAGTTTCCCCTGGGCGCGCGGTATTCGACTACGCAGGAACTTTGGCAAAGCGGCCGCACTAGCAGCGGGCTTTGAACGCGTGCAAGGCTCGCGAGTGATCACCATGGATGCCGACCTTCAAGACGATCCACGCGAGATTCCCAACCTGCTTGCGAAACTAGAATCGGGTTACGATGTCGTTTCCGGTTGGAAAAAAGTGCGGCATGATCCCTGGCACAAAGTGTTCCCCAGCCGAGTTTTCAATTCACTGATCAGTTGGCTGACCAATGTGCAGTTGCATGATCACAATTGCGGCCTCAAAGGCTATCGCCGCGAAGTCCTCAGTGAAGTCTTACTCTATGGCGAGATGCACCGCTTCATCCCAGTGCTAGCTGCCTCACGCGGATTCCGCGTCTCGGAAATTGTCATCGGACATCATGCGCGCAAACACGGGAAATCGAAGTACGGTTTCGAACGCTTCGTCAAAGGCTTCCTCGATCTGATGACGGTTTACTTCCTCACCGGCTACGGCAACCGGCCCCAGCACTTACTAGGCACCGCTGGCTTAGTTTCGTTTCTTGCCGGCGGTTTCGGGCTGCTTGCGCTTTGTGTTATGTGGGTGGTCAGTCGACTGACTTCCATGGATGATATCAACCTGCATGAACGAGCCATTTTTTACTTCTGCATTGTCGCTCTGCTACTCGGCGTGCAATTGGTTTCACTCGGCTTCTTAGCCGAACTCATCACCGCCCAAAACCGTCCCACTCGCAAACCCTTCAGCATCGTGACCGATACGAAAGGTCATAACACCAGAAACAGTAGCACCCAAAACAGCGGCACCAACAGCAACTCTGAAACGCCACAGAATGGGCCGTCATGAGCACACCATCCACACCGAGTCGTGACAGTTAT
>JANPLP010000628.1:0-4624 GCA_031426595.1 Planctomycetia bacterium
ATGGGCGGACCTTGTGCTCGTAATGGAGCAAAAGCATCGAAGCCGTTTGTTGGCGGATTTCCCTGATAGGACAAAGTTTCTAGCGATCCATGTTTTGGACATTCCTGACGATTACGGCTACATGGACGCTGAGTTGATACAATTGATTCGCATCGCTGCCGACCCGCTCATCGACGATTTTCCAGCACAAACACTGAGCCAGTTGTTACTTTAGTAGGAAAAACCAATGCTGCAGGCTGAATGGAATTTGGACCGTGAGGGCTTTTGCCTGCTGCAATGCTCAATCCTGCAAAGAACCGCAGCCGAACAACTCGACCGACATCAGGCTCTTGCCGCTCTAAGCGACAGATGGCCTCATCGAGCGCCAGAATTTCCTCAGAATTTTCTATGGCTGCCACGTCCGCAAGATTCATAGCCTCGCGGACAAGCTTTCCACCTCTTTTTTGGCGACCTTTGGTTTTTGCATGATCCACCAGAATCTGCCGCATGGCTTCGGCCGCCGCCGCGAAAAAATGGGCTTCGCCGGCCCATGGGGTAGTGCGTGGTCCGACTAGTTTCAAAAAAGCTTCATGCACAAGGGCAGTAGGTTGAAGGGTGTGATCAGATCTTTCAAGCTTCATTCGCTGGGCAGCGAGTGCTCGAAGCTGGCGGTAAACCAAGGGGAGGAGATCCTGAGAAGCCTGCTGGTTGCCCTCCGCTGCTTCGCACATTAGTTGTGTCGCGTTATCTTGGTTTTTAGGATTGCTGTTCATGCCTCCCATTTTAGCTGTGAAAGGACTCAACGTGGACAATCAACAAGAATCTACGGCCACCTCTTCGTCCTCTCGCCTAGTTTGCGTGTAACCCTACAGATAGAGACCTTTTGCTCTCGGTCTATTCACTTCGATCTGGCTGTAGGACGGGCCTCCTGGCCCGTCTTGGTATTAAATAAACGGGTCTGGAGACCCGTTCTACGATACGAATCGCCAACCAAGTGCCTCCCATTTTGGGTTTATCCACAATCGACAAACTTCGTTGGTCAAGCCGGCCTTCGCGGGATTGCGACCAACATATTGAATACATCTCCAGAGATGTTCTTCATCACGAATGATCCGATCGTAACTTTCATCTTGCCAGAGCCTACCACTTTGTCCCATTGCCAAGTTGATTCTTCTGGCAGTGTAGGATTTCCAACTACCTATGATCTCCTCTAATTCCGTCTCCGCCATCGGATACGGCCTGATAATGCAGTGAACATGATTCGGCATGACCACGCTTGCACCCAATTCGTAGCGCTGTTCATGAAAGTGATGGAGCGAGTTGTCAACGAGAAGTGAGAACGGTTCATTTCTCAAGACACAACTACCCATGCCTTGATCCAGCCAAAGTTCGATACGCTCGAACACCATACGTGCGAGGCTTTCCAGTTTTCGCTTGTCGTGGGGTTCTGGGTTTCGCCTGTCCCATTCGGACCTTAATTGCTCTAGTTCACGTAAGCGGGATTGCGGGATGGAATCAGCCAAGCGAAAGGTCACAAAGTAAGTTGCCCCCAATTGTCGCCAATGTGGCATGTGGCGAATGTAAACTCGCAGAGAGATATCGTCCCTCAGGCCTTGAAAACCTGGTGGCGGTTCAAGATTCCAAAGTTCATGGGTTACCATGGATAGTCCTCATAGGATTATCTCGTAGGATGGGCCTCCAGGCCGGTCTTGATTGACGCAGCGAATTTTACACAACTTTGATGACTAGACGGGCCAGGAGGCCCGTCCTACTTTTTTTGGCCCCGCGAAATAGGCGATTTCGCATTAGTTTTACAGAGACCCAATCCCACTTCAACTGAAACCGGCTTGCTTCAGGGCCCGAAGGTGGACCTCGCTTGGCCTAGCGCGTAGAAGGGCTCGGCGGAGGTGACAGTTCGCCGGCAGTTGCTGGCGGAAAACTCTACGGGCTCAGTAATCGCGAAGGCAAAGAGATTGTTTGGGCTCTCTCTGAAAGTAGGACGGGTCTCCTGGCCCGTCTTGACCATTACAGACAAAAACTGACGGGCCGGGAGGCCCATCCTACAAAGCCGCAGGCCAAGGCGATCAAACTGAGGCATTGGGCGACGAAGCCATCAACGAAAATCGCCTTGTAGAGAGCGTTCTTAGGACATCGGGCCGATAGCATGAGACCCACGACATGTGGTCGCGTGATGTCTGGTGTGGGTAACACAATTTCCAGTTTCATTCCAAGAGATCCACTTTCCTTTATCTGGTACCATTAAGAATTGCACGCCAGGGCGCGATCGATTCGAGCAGTAAGGGCACTGGCTATTGCCGTTCGTCGAGAATCGGTCGACGAATTTTGACGTTCGCAGAGCGCTTTGGCCGTCGCTTTGGCTGTTCCCGATTTGAGTTGGATAAGCTTTTGTTTCAGTACATCGCCGATGCTTCGACCAAGTGGTTCACAGCATTCGTTCAGTGGCTCTAGAAGCTTCGCGACATCTTTTGCAGGAATGTCGAGGCAACAAAGCAGACCTTCGAGGACGCTCGCGATCAAATAGGCATGCTGAGGCGATACCCGCGAAACTTCCGTCATCAGCTCGCCGATTCGATTGAACTTAACCCAGCCTCCTTCTGCAACTTCGGCAAGGGCAGCGAGCAATGTTTCTACATCGCAGCGATCGTCACCGATCAGCGTTATCCATACATCGATAGCCATGGATCGAGCGTTCGTATCTTTGCTGACCGAAGCAATCCATAAAGCGCGAGCTGCCATCGAACACAACGGGCGATGTGCGTCCAACAACGGCAAGAAGAACTGGCTGTAACGCTCTTCCACCGAGCTGCCGCTTTCTACGCGACGAGACAAACCATTCGTGGCTAGGCACCAGTACCAATCCAACTTCAGCGGCCACTGAGTTGCAAAGTAAGGATAGATATATCCGGGTGCTGGATAGAATCGAAGTTGGTGCAGTTCGGCAGTGAAGAATCCGCAGGCCATTTGCTGGCGTCCTTCAAGATTCGTCAACGCGCTCATCAGTTGCTCAAGATCATTACTAGCGGCTGATGGGTTGAGCAATTGTTCTGTCAATTGCGCTCGTTGAGCATCCAACTCTTGCTTTGCGTTTTCCAGGGACTTCATAGGAGAAGCAGAAACGAGACCGCGACGCGAACTCGATTTGGAAACGGGATTGACTCGCCATTGATAATTAGAAGGATAGACGACATCGGGCAATTGCAACAACTGCTCCGGTACTGCATCGAACTCCTCCTTGCTGATCTCCTTCGAAAGATCGATCCAAGGATCACGTGCCCTTAGGGCCGTGAACCAGACATTGGCGGACCAAGAATCATCCAACACGACAGAACCGCCTAAGGCGACCGAAGTAAGCAGTTTCCATTTTTTCGGCAAATCATCGCAATGCTGCCACGCTTCGCTACGACCATCGGGTGTCAACCGAAGTAGACTGCGAACTAGATCGCTCTCCAAGCTCTCTTCGTTGGATTCGACGTGCGTGCGAATCCGATCGACCCAAATTCGAGGATCGATCCAACCGCCTTGGTGCGTTGCTTCTGACAAAAGCGAAAACGACTTTCCGATACGAACCCGTTGCTCGATTTCTACCAAGTAGCAATTGATAGGGTCTCGAAGCCGGCAAGCGTCCTCGTCCTGTTCGCCTCCGAGCCAGGCAGAGATCAGATTGGAGAATCCATTACCTAAAAATCCGCCGACGATTCCACGATTAGGGCGATTCATAAAATAGGCGCAGGCTCGTTCGGCGAGTGGTTTCGTCAGGGCTTCGAAATTCACGGTTCGCTGGTCACATAACCGAGCGATTCCACTGAGCACTCGATCGGCCGTGTCGGGGGAATCGCAGTGCTCGACAGCGGACGCAGTCACATCAACCAGCTCTTCCACCGTTCGAATTGGCTCAATCGGAACAGCTTGGTTGAGTACGCACATGTCCATAATGCGCCAACGACAGTGTTCATCGATCCGACCCTCCGCAGCGGCTGCGATCGCTTCATCAATTCGAAATCGCTGGCGTACTTCGGCAGCCAATGTTGACGCACGCACAACGAACGAATCCAAGTCGGCGATTTGAGTATCCGCATGTCGATCGCCTTCGCGCGTCGTAACCATGCTGGACGAACTAGATGCAGCTAACGCCTCAACTTCTTTTCGAAGCGTCTGACTGACCGATTCAACACTCCCCGCAATAATCCGCAGGGCCTCTTCATCTGTTGGTTGCAAATGCTTGTGCAACGTTTCAATAGCAGCGGCCTGTACATCTTTATTTGGATGCATAAGGCCAGCAGCGACGGCCTCGGTTGCTTGACGACGCAGTGACTTTTGCATCGCTAGCCGACTCAGTAATTTCACTGCGTTCAGGGCGTGAGACTTGGTCGAATGATTGAACGCATGCGGGAGTACCGCGATGGCTCCCTCGGCGTCAATGCGTTTTGCCTTTTCAAGCGTTTGCAACTGGGTGATCGCAAAACCTGCCACTGCTGGTTGATCGTCAGCGACCAAGCGTAGCCAATTCGGTTGTTGGTCCGCCAGGGTCTCCGCTTCGGCATTAATACACTTGATCAGAATTAATGCGCCATTTCGTTCCGTCTGGTTCGATGTCCGGTCCAACGCCGCGAGGCAAGCCGCGGGC
>JANPLP010000629.1:0-4237 GCA_031426595.1 Planctomycetia bacterium
TTGCGGGAAGCGGAATTGTGTAGCCGCGCGGTTCCGCATACCCACAAAGGCAGTAAAACGCCGCGCATGAAGGTGCCCCGGGATGGATCGTAGGCCCTTCAACCCTACGTGATGCACCCGCACGCACCCAATCCTTTGCGTCAGGGCGTTACAATGCGTTTAGTTTTCTAGATTCCCTCTAAAAGGCAGCTACTATCCATACTTCCACTCCAATCGTTACAACTCGCGCCTTGCAAAACCCCTACCTGCCCGGTTGGTTAACGTGCATTCTCCTGCCGCTAATTGGGATCGCATCAGGTTGCTACCGAGAAACGATTCCTATGATGCAGGTGATTCAGGGCCGAACCATGGGCACGACCTACTCTGTGAAATTCACCGCGGAGCATAGCGCACCCATCCTGCTCTCCGTTTCAAAGCAAGTTGAAGATGAACTTAGGTCGATCAACGAGCACATGTCGACGTACAGCGATGCGTCTGAGATCTCTCGATTTAACAGTTCGCAAAGCACCGAATGGTTTCCAGTGTCCGCTGATACAGCAAACGTGATTAGCCTCGCACTCGAGTATTCAAAGGAGACTGAAGGCGCGTTCGATGTAACCGTGGGTGGGCTGGTGGAACTCTGGGGTTTTGGTGCGGCAGATCGCCGGACCACAGCCCCAACCGATGAACAGATTGAGAGTCATCTACGCAACGTGGGCTATCAACGACTGCATGTGCGAACCGACGCGCCAGCCTTGCGAAAAGATACACCGGAGCTCGCCGTTGATTTGTCAGCGATTGCACCTGGTTATGCCGTCGATCGCATCGCACAGTTGCTTGAATCGTCTGATATACATAACTTTTTTATCGAACTAGGCGGAGAGGTGCTAACACGCGGCAAGCGGTTGGATGGTAGGCCTTGGCAGGTGGGAATTGAATTGCCGGATGAAACTCGCCGCGCGCTGTATGGTACATTGGAGCTGACTGGTCAAGCCATCTCGACGAGTGGCGATTACCGCAATTTCTATGAGCTCGACGGACAACGTACCTCGCACACGATCGATCCGCGAACAGGACGCCCGACTCAGCATGGCTTGGCATCGGCGACAGTGCTCAACGACTCCTGCGCGAAAGCAGATGCGATTGCCACTGCCGTTTTAACGCTCGGCTATGAAGAGGGTTTGCAGATTTCAAACGAACGGAATTGGAAGGTCTTCTTAATTCGTCGTGGCGGCCCTGACTCAAGTGCTGGTTTTGCGACCGGTACGTCGGCTGCTTTCGATGCAGAGTTTACGGTAAAAGTTGCGAAGTAGTCGGCGAGCTGATTTAATAGGATTCCGAGCTGAGAAATTACGCTGGCCTGCAAAAGCCTCTAAGTCCGCAGCCGCTTTCACCTCCGTTGCTTGTCCTGTCCATCTGAGGACCCTGCAAATTGCGACATCCATTTGCGGGCTTATACACTCTTCGCAATTTTCAGCAATTCTCATCAATCTGTAAAAAAATCGCGCCCGGTTGGAGTGTGTCGCGGCACTATAGAGCCAACATGAGCAATCAAACATCACGCACCGAACCCATTGTTGCGCTGCAGCGATTAACCGATCCAACGGTCCAAGGCTCGATGCAGTCCGATGCCGAATTGCTGACATTATACGTGGAATCAGGCAATCGAGCGGCCATTGAGGCATTGATCCTGCGTTACGCAGGCATGGTGGCGAGCGTGTGTCGCGCGACGGTTGCGGATTCAACGAGCGCGGAGGATGCTTTCCAAGCGACTTTTCTTGTGCTGCTCAAATCAGCCAAGAAAATCCAGAAGCGTCGCTCAGTCGCGGCCTGGTTACATGGAGTCGCGTATCGAACCGCTTGCCGTGTTCGCAAGCAGAGATTGGTTCTCGTAACTGAGCAGAGTCCAGCCCAAGTGATTGCACTCCACGAACCCGAGGACGACCCCATCGATGTGCTCGCGCGTAAGTTGGAACTGGAAGCGCTCGATCAGGAACTTGAAAGACTGCCCCAGGGTGTGCGCGCGATCCTGGTCGAACATTATTTACTAGGCTACACCGCTCCACAGATCGCTGAACGCACTTCGCTGTCCGTCGCCGCTGTCGAGGGACGCATCCGCCGCGGGCGTTATACGTTGCTGCGTCAGTTGGCCAAGCGTGGCGTGAGCTTGACGGTGCTGGTCGCTGCGTCAGGCTGGTTCCAACAGCACTTACAAGCCACTGAGGCTGACGACTGGGCTGGTAATTTTCTTGAATCCTACCTCCCCAAACCCGCACCCGCCGCCGAACAAGAAAACAACGCTCCCCATCGCAATACAGCGGACATCAAGTCCAACTTACAAAGTATTTGGGAACCTCATTCGAACGTCTCATCTTTAGTTCGTGGAGAAATGAATATGTACAATTCAGCTTTGATCAAGAGCGCCGTCAGCGGCAGTGCCGTCTTGTTGGTGGGTACTCTACTCAGCTTCAATTTGTTCGGTGACGGGGATCGCCCTTCAGCCGGAACGACACAGTCTACTGAAGCCGGCATATCTATTCCGCATCTGCCTGCAGAAATGTCTACTGTCGTTGCGCAGTTAGGGAACGCGGCTCCTCCGTCGAACAGAGCCACGCAAGCTCAATCTACAAGCGAAGGTGCAGTGGCGACCACGGACAAAACAATTGAGTTACGTCACGCCCAAACAACTGAAACCCCGGCTAAATCAGGCTCGCCCATCGAGTGGCAGAAGCCTGAAGGCGCTCCGCCGGCTTGGTTGCAAGCTGGCAGTGTGGAGCTGGAGCAGTCCGAGCTTGAACTGCGCGACGTGGTGCGAGCTCGACTAAACGAAAAGTTCGTCGTCGACTTTAACGGTGTCCCGTTGAGTACAGCAGTCCTGGAAGTTAGCGAGATGTCAAAGCTGACGATGCTTGTTGATGCAGCGGAACTCAATGCCATCGGCTGCGATCCCGACACGCCCATCAAGGTTAGCGGCCAGATGTCAGTCCGCGAATTCCTGCGCAGAGCCTTCAGGATTGCTGAAACAAACGGCGGGTTAGCCTACACGGTTCAAGAGAACGGGTTAGAAATTACGAGCGCCGAAGCGGCCAACCGTTGCCCCGCCATTCGGTACTACGATTTGTCGTACGTGCTGCCCAATGATTCTCACCTACCTTCTGTCATGAACGCAATTATGCAAACCGTTGAGCCAGATACTTGGGCGCAGGCTGGTGGAACGAATACAATCTCGCCGGTTGGGTCAATGCTAATCATCGCTTGTGGTGAGCCAGCGCATCAGAAGATCGAAGTGATGCTATCCAAGGTTGCAGCCATCAACAAAATGAACTTAGAGAAAGAATCAACTCGATCCACGCCCGCGATTCCAATGGGAAGTGGCATGGGCGGAGGCGGCTTAGGTGGTGGGATGTTCTAACACTCGGGCACGCTCCGCGACTCATGATCTCATTCGCAACACAACCTGGGACTCGCGTCCCAGGTAGAATCCAAGATGGAACGCAAGTCGCAGAGCGACGACATGCGTAACCTGAAGTACGTGGAGAAACGAAATGTCATCAACTCACCATGGAATCCAGCTTCACATTGTCTTTAGCACGAAGAACCGCGCGCCTCTCATTGAAGACCATTGGCAAGATGACCTGTTCGCCTACATGGGCGCCACAGCTCGTGACCACAAAGCAACTATCTTGTGTAGCGGTGGGATCGAAGACCACGTGCATATGCTCGCTAAGATTCATCCATCGTATGCGATTGCCGATACGGTTCAATTAATCAAAGCCAACGCGTCCCGTTGGATCAATCAAGAGCGTAAAACAAATTCAAGATTTGAATGGCAGCGAGGCTACGGAGCATTTTCAGTTAGCCAATCGCAGGGAGACAGAGTCAAGCGATACATTCAGACGCAGCGGAATCACCACAGTCGCCAAACGTTTCGCGACGAATATCTCGCCATACTGCGTCGTCACGCGATTGAGTTTGACGATCGCTACGTTTTCGACGAAGAGATCATCGCGTAGCCCGCAAGCAGAAACCAACACCTACCGTCGCTCCGCGACTCACGTTGCTCTCGCAACCAATTCCTGGGACTCGCGTCCCAGGCTCTAACCTGCCGTTGCTCCGCAACTAAGACAAGTGATGCGCAAAATCAGCTAGTACCACCTCAACCACCTCTGCATGGCCAGCCACCTGCGGTTCCGCGATATCAAAAGGCAGCAGTTTGCCAATTCGAATACCATTCGCTCCAACGCAACTAGCTTATCGG
>JANPLP010000630.1:0-5455 GCA_031426595.1 Planctomycetia bacterium
GTCGCGGAAGCGGTTTCACTTTAGTGGAACTGCTGGTCGTGATAGCTATCATCGGCATACTGGTAGGTCTGTTGCTACCAGCCGTACAGGCCGCTCGAGAATCCGCACGGCGCATGCAAAGTCAGAATAACTTGAAACAGATGGGGCTGGCTATTCACAACTACGAGAGCGCACTCCGGACCGTACCGTCCGGATATGTTTCCGATACCCGTTCACTACAAGCCAGCTCAGTAACGCTCGACGGACCACCGGGTTGGGCTTGGGGCACGTTGATTCTTCCTTACCTGGAACAGACAGCCCTACATTCACAGATTGACTTGTCTGTCCCCTGCTGGCACACAAAGAATAAGAATTTAGTAAAAACTCGCGTGCCAACTTTCCTAAACCCGGGAGCGGACAACTTTGAAGGCGATGCGGTGGTCACAGACGAAACTGGCAACTCGTTGGCTAACTTTGGGCGGTCGCACTACGTTGCCAACAGCGGTCAAGACGAAGCCTGGGGTTATCAACCACCACTGAAAGACTGGCGCGCGGTAGCATCGGGGCCGCTGTATCGCAACTCTCGCGTCCGCTTTGCCGAAGTGACAGATGGTTTGTCGAATACTATTTTCGTTGGCGAGCATACCAGCATCAGCGATAAAACATGGGTGGGTGTGGTACCTGGAAGCATGTCTTGCCCACGTAATCCACAGCGCTATCCTTTCACCGAATGCGATCACGGTGCAACCTATGTGCTTTGCCATTCAGGTCCGGCAGCCGATGAGCCGGGTATTATTCATGGTCCTTCATTCCCTACGTGCCACGTCTGTCAAATGTATGCACCCTGGTCTGGAGGTGGTGGTCACGTATTGATGGGTGATGGCAGCGTGCGTTATGTGGCCACGACCGTCAACCTGGATACTTGGGCAGCCATGAGCAGTTGTGCACTAGGTGAGGTGATACAGCATGAAGATTGATCGTAAGTTGTATAAACCAGGCTTGAACCTGCTTTGCTTGATCGCGTTAGTGTTAATAGGTGGCTGTCGCAGCTATCCAGAAGTAACCACTGCGGAATCGCAGGAGTTCATCAAGCAAGTCTACACCGCTTGCAACACGCGAAGCATCGAACGGATAGACAAATGCTCCGAACGACTTCGCGAGTTAACAAGTGATCAAAAGGTTTCGGAAGTGGAAGCTGCTGCCTTCGAACGCATCATCAGCCTAGCTCGAACGAACGATTGGGCAGCTGCGCAGGAGCAAGCCTTAACGTTCGCTCAACGCCAAGTAAGATGATCAAGCCGGTTTAGTCTGTCGGTCGCATTACTGCGAAACACAGAATGCTTGGTTGCCGATTCGAATGACAAAGCGGTCGCTCCCAACCGCGTAACCGTATAGCGTCGGACCACTGAACATCGCGGCAGCCTGCGGCCGTTCGCCCGTCGATCCGCTCGCTGGAGCAGCCGTTTCGGGAATGAGATCTTCAGCGTTCCAAAGCTGATTCTCTGCGAGTACTTTGAAGTCGCGACCAGCGGCAATCACGGTGGTCAAACCATCTTTGCCAAAGAAGTATATGCGATCGCCGACAGCATATGGTGTTGCCCAACAGGATTGCTTGGTCCGTTCACGATAGACCGTTTCGCCCGTAGATGCATCAAAGCAATAGACGACACCAACGCGATTGACCCAATACGCAAAACCTTCATACAGAATTGGTGAAGCCCAACTTGGTGTGGCTTCCGCGGCAACCCATTTGCGCTCTGCTTTCCATATTTCGCCTACACGCTGGATCTGCAACAGACAGTTTGACTTTTTCGCAACCTCTGCATTCTCGCCTTGACGCCCTGCCGACGCAGCAACCAGAATTTTCCCATCACCCAAATCGATCGGCGTTGTGCCCGTGTTTCCGCCGACCTCTTTGAAGCTCCACAGTAAATCGCCAGTAGCCGTGTTGTAGCCATCGACCGACCCAGCCGAACTGACCACAACTTGCGGCTTGCCAGCGACAGTCACCATAGCTGGCGAACTCCAACTGCGTCGCGGTGAACGCTCCACCTTCCAGGCAGTTGCACCGGAGGATTTGTCGAGCGCTACTAAATAACTCGGGCCATCATGTTCCAGCAGTACATAGACAAACTGTTCGGACTGGCACGGCGACGCACCCAAACCGAACTCAGCAATCAGCGGTCCCATCTCCGTTCCAAGCGATCGGGTCCAGAGTTCATTGCCGTCATGAGAGTAAGCCGCGCAATCACCACTTTCGAATTGCGCTATAACCCGAGTCGCATCGACAACCGGAGTCGGAGCCGCTCGACTTACGTAAACACTATTGGCCACTGGCGAAGTGTTTTTGATCGACTTCCGCCACAGCTCTTTTCCACTGGTCAAATCCAAACAGACCAGATGAAACGTATCCTTCTTGGGCCCATCCACTGACGTTAAGAAAACGCGCTCGCCCCAAATCACTGGACTTGACTGCCCATGCCCAGGCAACGTAGCTCGCCACACAACGTTCTCAGTGGGCGACCAATTCAACGGCAGTTTCTCCACTTGAGCCTTACTCGCTCCAGCTCCCAAAAACGCGGGCCACGAACTAGAAGCATCGACTACACAAGCGATGACGCAGGTTAAAGCAAACTTCAGCATGAGTATTCAATTCTTCGGAAAGGTTTATTGGCATGCGAAAAGTGATCAAATTCAGCTAAATTGTAGCATCACCGCAAGGAACCCCGTCCCTGCGATGACGCAGATTCTTCGCGTCGTGTAAGTGAACTTTCAAGTAAGGGTGGGTTCAGTTACGGTTGGTGAAAAAATGTTCAAGCGTGACGGCAATTTCACCGCTCTGGCTTTGATACGCTGAGCCTACTCCGAAGGCACTGTTGCGAGTGCGGATGAAATCGCCTTATTCTTTGAGATTAGAATGAAGCTAAAGTCAGCTATGGGTCCGCTGTAGTGGCTTGGCACCGAATGTGCGTGTTGCACATGAAGGTTCTGCGGTCTTGAGTGGAAGCTTAGCCCGTGAAGTTCTGCCAGCTATCAAGTTAGTTTTTGTATCTTTTTAAAACGACAGGATTCTTCTCATGCGCCGTTTTGGGAAACTTGCACTTTGTTCCATAATCTTGCTTACCGCAGTTCGCCAAGCGACTGCAGACGACAAGCTTTCAAAAGTGACCAATCCGGCTGAACAGTACCAAACAACCGTAAATCGCGCGGTCGAATACCTCAAAGTTCGCGGTCAAGCCGACGATGGTTCATTTTCCAGCCCCGCCGGAGTTGGGCCGACTGGCTTGGTCGTGACCGCGTTGGTGTCGGTCGGCGTTGCTGCTGAGGATCCAGTAGTTGCGAAAGCCCTAAAATATCTAGAAGCCCACATTCAACCGGATGGAGGTATTTACAAGCCGGAGTCGAAACATCGCAACTACGATACTTGTCTAGCCATGGTCGCATTCGCCAGCGCCAACAAAAACGGGAAGTACGCCCCGTTGATCAAAAAGGCCGAAGCGTTCGTCAAAGACATTCAGTGGGACGAGGGAGAAGGTAAGGACAAAAGCGATTCGTTTTATGGTGGGGCGGGATACGGTTCTTCATCCAGACCAGATCTTTCGAACACCAGCTTCATGATCGACGCGCTCAAGTCGCTCGGCAACGGACCTGAAGATGAGGCGATTCAGAAGGCGCTTGAGTTCGTTTCACGCTGCCAGAACCTTGAATCACCTGCTAACAATTCTGCTCATGCAGCCAAAATCAATGACGGTGGATTCTATTACACGGTGGCGGGAGGGGGAGAGAGCAAAGCAGGAAACGAAGAAAACGGCGGGCTGCGGAGTTACGGATCCATGACCTACGCGGGCTTGAAGAGCATGATTTATGCCGGAGTGAGTAAAGAGGACCCTCGCGTAAAAGCAGCCACAGAGTTCCTACGAAAAAACTATGACCTCGAATCCAACCCTGGAATGGGTTTGCAAGGTCTCTTCTACTATTACCACACAATGGCTAAAGCTCTCGACGCGTTCGGCGAAGAAACATTCATGGACGCCAAAGGGACCAAGCATGCCTGGAAAGACGAACTGCGCGTTAAGCTTGCGACCTTGCAACTTGCCGACGGCAGTTGGGTGAACGAGAACACGAGGTGGATGGAAGGCGATCCAAACTTAGTCTGCGGCTATGCGTTGCTCGCGCTGTCATACTGTAAGCCGTAGCTAGCAGTATGCTCAGTTCAGAACGTTGGCGTGCCAAATAGACAACTTTTTGCACACCGACTGCTTAGACAGGTTCTTTAACCACGGGTAGCTCGATCTTGGGTCTAGCGGCTGACGAAGCTTCCGGATCGACCCAATTCGTCGCTTCAAAATGCTTTCCGTAAGCTCCGAAGTCGTTGAAGGCGAGCCACTTTGCAAACCGTACTGCCCAACTGCGTTCAGGAATTTCTGCACCTGGGACATACTGGGATCGGCGAGGAATGACAGCTTGCAATTCAGCGATCGATGACTTCCGCTGGGTCGTATCGCGGGCCCCATGTTTTTCAGCCAACTGAATAAGCAAATCAGGACGTTCAAGAACCACACAGCCGCGAGTATTCTGCGCGACGATCGTTCGGAAGTCTCGTAGAAACTCGCTATTATTGAATGTCTCTTTTAGCGGCCGCTCGTCATAGATGCTTTCCTTCGCCAATTGGATGATGGGGCAAGGTTCAATGTCGCCAGCCGGCCCGATGTGATGAGTAAACCCGGTGACCGCTGGGCAAAGTGCTCGACCTTCGCCGTCATGATAAGCATCGATAACGATAATAGGTTTGGTAGCCCGCGTGTCCACCACGAACTGACGCACGCGCCGCAGTTCGGCCGTATCGAGGGATAGCTCTGGCATCGCCTCTGGACCCATCGGTCGGTAGACATGGAACCAGCAGTACATAACACCCATCTCAATTAAACGGTCGACCCAGCGATCCGTTAGCAAGTCGTCGATATTCGTTTTGCAGACGCTGGTACAAACGCCCGTGAGCACTTTGTTGTTCAGGCAATTCTGCACACCCTGCATGGTTTGGCTGAGCACATCACTTCTGCCGCGCCTTTGATCGCTTACAATTTCGCTCCCTTCCACACTGATCAAAGGGGTGACGTTGCCCATTTTGCGCAATCGTTTGGCAACTTCGTCCGTAATGAAATGCCCGTTGGTAAAGACCTGGAAATATACGTCGGGCTGGCTTTCGAGAAAATCGAGAAGTTCTTTGTGCAAGAACGGTTCGCCTCCCAAGATACCGAAGAACGAGTTCCCCATTTCTTTGGCTTGGTCCACAGTTCGGTTCAGCGATTCGATATCGATCTTGGTCTGCTTGGCGGCCACGTCGACCCAGCAACCCTGGCACCGCAGGTTGCAACTGTTCACGATCGACACGTACAGAAACGGCGGGAAAAACTCCCCCCGCTTCAGCCGGGCTTTGTGCTTTTGCACCGATCGCATGCCTTTGAAGGCAAAATTC